>CAMAQX010000010.1 GCA_945860455.1 Lishizhenia tianjinensis | reverse complement strand
ATCCATTTACTAAGCCTGTTACAGTAACAAAGATTGTATCCAACGATCCAACACTTGTTAATTGATTGGATGTATAATTTACGTTTGTTAAAGCACCTGAGCCAATTTGCCATTGGATAACCCCAGTCGTGATTGATGCTGTTCCCATATTCTGAACAACAATCCCTAATTGAGTTGATGAACCACATATTCCTCCTGGAGTTACTTGGAAAATTTCAGAAATAGAAGCATCTTTCGCATCTGGATTCATGCGGATTGCACTCACATTTGTTTTCGTACTTGAATTATGATAAACTCCTGTAAAATAAAAAGTTAACCCATCAAAATCATCAATACTCATGTGGTGATAATCTCCCCATCGTGTATCTCCTGTTTTGGAAGATGTTCCGGCAATAATTGTTGTTTCAGGAACTGTCATTGTTCCAAGTGGATCACATGGTTTTCTTCCTGTCATTTTGATTGATGGAAAATCTCCAGTTGTATTACTTGAAGTGGAGTATGCCATAATAATATTTCCGTTTTTATCAATGTTGATAGCAGGCATCCAACGGCTTGTGCCTGTTCCCGGAGCATATGTTCCTTCTTGGTATTTTGTCCATGTTGCTGTCGTAACACCAGTAGCTCTTCTTAACTCAACCCAACGAACACCTGAACGATCAGCTCCATCAACATCCGTTGAAAGTGCTAGAACCATGGCTTGGTGTGTGCCAAAAACACGCATTGGTGCTTTGTACATTACTGTTTCTCTTAATGGATCTAAAGTGTTAGTTGTTCCGGGTTGCTTAATACAAGCAAAACTTGTCAAACCGCATAATTTTGAATCAATTTCAGCAATCGAAATATCTTGAATTTTAGCAACTGTGGCTGTATTCGCTGTCCAGTTAATTGTCATTTCCCACAATTCAATCCAATCATTTGTAGCATTGTCTGGTGTACCGTTGGAATGAGACTCATCATCTCTATGTCTTACAAAAAGTGGTTTCATTCCAGCAGGTGCAGCATTATCTCCTTCCAAATCCACTGGTGTAATTGATTGAAAACCAAAACCGTTTAAAGAGTAACCAATAGCAATTTTAATAAATGGTGAGGTACCACCCGTTAGGAGCGTACTCAATTTCATCGCATACGTTGTTGGCGGCCCACCTTGATTTGTTGTTACTAAAAACGCATCTGATGCTTGACAAAAGCTCCATTTCGGATAGTCAGGAAAAGAGGTACACGTAAAAGAATATGTATAATATGCACCTTGTGGATTACTGGTTTGAGAAACATGAACTAGTAATTTATTTCCTGTACTTGAGAACTCCATCAAAAACCAACGTTTTGCCGGCTTGTAGTATAATACGATTGGATCACCTGCACCAGCAGAACCTCCAAGAGTTTGCATAGTTAATGAACTAGCAATAGTTGCCCCTGTATTTTTATTAAAGATGCGGTATACGGAACCTCCATTGGAGTTTGTGGATTGAATAACAACAGTACTATCTGCATCCACTGTTGGATCTGGAGGAGACAAATTTGTCCCTAATCCTTGAAATTGCCAAACCACGGTTGCAGCCGCTATTTTTTCTGTATTTTGGTGTTGTTGCCAAACCCAATCAGGATTGTGTGTATTCGTGTTATCTACTTCAATCAAATCTCTTCCCTTAAAATTAGGCTTAATCACCTGGTTCTTTAATTCTACTTGATTTTTTGAAGCAGGAATTAAATTACTCATAGTTGGAGTAACATATCCCATAAATTGAGATTCCTGACCAATTAAGGAAAAAGAACCCAGTAAAAAGGAAAAAGTAAAAATTTTTTTCATAGTTTAAAGTTTAGGGTGTTAAATTACATAATTGCTATTAAAATTTATATTATTGTTTAAACATTTATCTATTAAAGAAAGTTTAATTTGAATTTACTTTTTGTAAGAAAATGATTTCTAAAAGGTTAAGTTCATAAATCAATGTATTTTTAATATTTGAGGAGTATTATAAAATTGTTAATAAGTCAGTACATCACTCAAAATAAGGAAAAGTAAATAACTTTATTTTTGTTTCTATGAAACCAAAAGGAAAACTAATTATTATTGGGGGGGCTGTAGATAAAGGAAGTTTTACAGAAAGTAATTTCGAATCTCAAGTTGAAAATAATTTGAATTTCTTTGAAAAAGGAATTTTAAAGCGGATTATTAATGAATCGCAGAAAGGAGTTAACTCTAGGATAGAAATTATCCCAACAGCTTCAAAAATACCTGAAATTGTTGGTCCTGAATATGCTAAAGCATTTAATTTTCTGGGCGCTGAAAATGTTGAAGTTTTGAATATTCAAAAAAGGGAGGATGCTTCCACTGACGAAAACCTAACAAGAATCATAAATGCAGATGTTGTATTTTTTACTGGGGGTGATCAACTTCGGTTAACATCTATTATTGGTGGAACTCCTATTCATGACAAGATTCTCGAAAAATATCAGAACGAAGACTTTATTTATGTAGGAACTTCAGCAGGAGCACATTCTGCATCCAAAAGCATGATTTATCAAGGAGCAAGCCAAGAAGCCTTATTAAAAGGTGAAATAAAAATCACGAGTGGATTAGGTTTAATAGATCATGTTGTAATTGATACACATTTTGTAAAAAGAGGAAGAATTGGTCGTTTGTTTCAAGCGGTAGTTAGTAATCCAAAGGCTCTTGGAATAGGTTTGGGTGAGGACACAGGATTATTAGTAACCGAAGGTGAGCACATGGAAGCACTTGGAACAGGTTTAGTAATACTCGTGGATGGTCGAAAAATTACAGATACAAATATTACGGATGTTAATTTAGGCGAAGCAATTTCAATTAAAAATTTAGTTGTTCATGTAATGAATAAAGGTGATATTTATCTTTTATCCAATCATGAAATGACCATACACCCATCCAAATAAACACATATGAAACTAATCATTCACGGTGGGTTTTTTAGTGAATCATCACAATCTGAAGAAGTAAAAAATGCCAAACAAAATGCTTTGGAAAGAATCTCTAGAAGTTCTTATGATTACTTGCAAAATCATACTGCAGAACAAACAGTTGTTTTTGCCATTGAGCAATTAGAAAATGATCCGCTTTTTAATGCAGGTATTGGTTCTCAAATTCAAAGTGATGGCAAAATAAGAATGAGTGCATCACTAATGAACGGTAAAAACAAAAAATTTAGCGGGGTTATTAATATTCAAAACATTCAAAATCCGATACAACTAGCAGCCGTATTGATGAAGGAAGATGATAGAGTGCTTGGGGGGGAAGGTGCTAATCATTATGCAGAGAAAATTAAAATCCCCGTTTTTTCAACTGAAACTGCTGAACGAAGAAAAGATTATAAAGGAAAATTGAAATCTGCTCGAACGAGCACTGTTGGCTGTGTTGTTTTAGATAAAGATGGGAATATTGCCGCTGGAACTTCAACTGGTGGAAAAGGATTTGAATTGCCCGGACGTGTTTCTGATTCGGCAACTGTAGCTGGAAATTATGCGAATGATTTTTGTGGAGTTAGTTGCACAGGGGTTGGTGAAGATATTGTGAGTGGAGCAGTCGCAACAAAAATTGTTACACGCGTTACGGATGGCATGAAACTTTCCGACGCGTTTAAAAAAACTTTTCATGAATTAGCCGAATTTGATGGCTTTGCAGGAGCAATTGCTTTGGATAAATATGGGAATTTTGCTGTGGAGCAGTCGCACCCCAAAGTAGTATTTGCATCCTTTGATGGAACAAATTTTAATGTATTTAATTAGACATGAACTATTTTTTCATTTTTGTAATATCGCTTACACTTTTTAGCTGCAGTTCAGGTGTAAACCTTAATTTGTTTTCCATTGAAGAGGACAAAGAATTTGGAAAAAAAGTCGCTACTGAAATTGAATCAGATCCTAAATTCAAATTATTAGATAGTGTCCAACATCAAGAAGTTTACTCATACATCTACAAAATTAGAAATGAAATTTTAGAATCAGGAAATGTGAAACACAAAGAAAACTTTGATTGGCGCATTCGTATTATACATGACGACTCAACGTTAAATGCTTTTTGTACCCCAGGTGGATATATTTATGTTTATACAGGAATATTGAAGTTTTTAGATTCTGAAGATCAGCTCGCTGGAATAATGGGACATGAAATTGCTCACGCAGATTTAAGGCATTCAACCCGGCAAATGACCGAGATGTTTGGCATCCAATTAATTTTAGAACTGATAGCTGGTGATTCGAAAAGTGTCAAAGAAATTACCTCTGGATTAATCGGATTAACCTTTTCGCGTTCACATGAAAAAGAAGCGGATGCACAATCCGTAAATTACCTTTGTCCGACGAAATATAATGCAGCAGGAGGAGCAGGATTTTTTGAGAAATTAATCAAAAAGGGCGATTCAAATAATCCTCCGGTTTTTTTAAGTACTCATCCAGATCCAGGAAATAGAGTAGAGAAATTCAACTCAATGAAAATTGAAAAAGGGTGTACAGGATCAGAAACATACGCTTCAGAATTCAAACGAATTATAAGTAAACTTCCTTAGTTTTCTGGGCAAATAAACCTAGGGTAATCCAAAATATTGGAGCCACTGCGATTACACTAATATTAAAAAAAGCTTGAATTAAATAAGCCATTATCGTTAGTAGAAGTAGTGTTTTCAAATTCGATTGAACGATATACTTACCATTCTGAATAAAAATTAAACTAAGTATCGTTATATAAATTATCAAGGAAGGTATACCCGTAACAGCCGCAATGTGTAAAAATTCGTTATGTGCTTTATCAACAGACGTTCCTTTCACCCGGTAATAGGCATTAATTTCTTTTTTATGTTCGGCATGAATAACACTTTTTAGATTTTCTGGTCCAGTTCCCAAAAAAGGGTGATCTTGAATAACAAGTCCTGTAATTTCCCAAATTTTTAATCGTCCTGATCCACCGTACTCATCTTTCATTGCCAACTCATTTTTAATCGTTCCTGACCGAGTGCTCAGTGCATTTTTCTTGGTTTTATTTAATGCAAACGTTACAGTAATCATTAATAAAATAGCAATCAAAAAAGAATCCCATTTTGATCGATTAAAAAATAAAACTGAAATTGCAATAAAAAACAATATCACTGCAAATGACAGCCAACAACTTCTTGTTTGAGCTACCAACAGCGTTGAAAAAAACAAGGAGAAAAATACCGCATAATACCATTTTTTAAAATGCAAAAATAAACCCAAGGCCAAAACGGTTAACATTAAAACTAATGACCCCAAAAAATTTTGATTTCCAATGGTAGAAAAAATCATTGACCGATAATGTTTGTAAATAACTAAAGGATCAAATTGATAATATTGAACCAATGCATAAACTGAAACAATAGAAAGAACTGAAAATGTTGTGATTACTTTCTTTTTTGTGGGTATCATGAAATTCTTAGCAGCATAAAACAAAATGGCGTAAATTACCAAGGATGCAAACCCTTCAAACCTTCCTGCTTTTGGCGTTTCACCAGCAAATGCAAGTAATGGATTATAGGCAAACACAGAGGAAAGAAATTGAAAAAAGACATAAACTAATAACAACCAGCTTATTAAACTATTATCCCATTTTTTTTCAAGAATTAGTAAAACAAGGATTGAAATACCAGCAATAACAAGAATTGGTCCTTTGATGGTATCAAAAATATCAACAACATCTATCGGAATAATAACCACAGGTAGCACTGCTGTTAGTATCCATAAAATGCGGTCTATCCAATTGGAGTATTTTGATTCTTGCACTACCTCTACGCTGTTCATACACAAATATACACTTAGAATCAACGTGCGAAAACTAATGACACATTTTCTTATTGGATACGAAATGAATTTTAACTATTTTTATAGACAAAAGCTTAAGTTAAATGAACTATTTTAGAAAGAAAAGCATTCACGATATTCATAAACAAATCGAAGCGGGTAAGAGTGACTCACACGAATCTTTAGGAAAGCATTTAAAAACGAGGGACTTAGCTGCATTTGGTATTGCCGCAATTATTGGAGCAGGAATATTTAGTACAATTGGTCAAGCCAGTAATCAAGGTGGTCCTGCCGTAATTTTTCTTTTTCTATTTACTGCGATAGCCTGTGGTTTTGCTGCTTTTGCCTATGCGGAATTTGCATCAATGGTACCTGTCTCCGGAAGCGCCTATACCTACTCGTATGTTGCATTTGGAGAAATAGTAGCGTGGATAATTGGTTGGGCATTAATAATGGAATACGCGATTGGTAATATAACAGTAGCAATTTCATGGAGTGATTATTTCACCTCACTTTTAGAAAGTATCCAAATCAAATCTATTGGTTTAAATGGTATTCATTTACCTGCATGGATTCAAATGGATTTTGTTACCGCTTCCAATGGATATTCGAGTGCGATTTCTATGATGGAAGCCGGGAAATCATTCGTGACGTTGGATGCTTCCATTCAAGAAGCTTATACTGCATGGGTTAACTCCCCTACTCTTTTTGGTTTACACATTGTTTTTGATTTACCTGCTTTGTTTATAATCGTACTTATTACTTGGTTGGTTTATCGTGGAATGAAGGAAAGTAGAAATGCCTCCAATGTTATGGTAATTATCAAACTTGCAATAATTCTATTAGTGATAGCTGTTGGGATTTTCTATGTGGATACCGATAATTGGAATCCATTTGCACCAAATGGTGTGTCAGGTGTTTTAAAAGGTGTGTCAGCGGTATTCTTTGCTTACATTGGGTTTGATGCAATTTCTACAACTGCTGAAGAGTGTGAGAATCCACAACGCGACCTTCCACGTGGAATGATGTGGGCAATAATAATCTGTACTATTCTTTATGTCATTATTGCATTGATATTAACAGGTATGGTGAGTTACAAAGAGTTAGCTGTTGGAGATCCTTTAGCGTATGTTTTTGAGAAACTTAATTTAAAATGGATGTCGGGAATAATTGCTGTGAGTGCCGTAGTTGCTATGGCATCCGTGCTTCTCGTGTTTCAAATGGGGCAACCTCGTATTTGGATGAGTATGAGTAGAGATGGTTTGCTACCAAAAAAATTCTCGAAAATACATCCGAAGTACAAGACTCCCTCTTTTGCAACAATTGTTGTAGGTTTTATTGTTGCTGTACCTGCATTGTTTATGAACTTAAAAATGGTTACCGATCTTTGCAGTATTGGAACTCTCTTCGCTTTTGTGCTCGTTTGTGGTGGAGTTTTAGTTTTACAGAATAAAAAGGATATACCTAGGGGAAAATTCAAAACGCCTTTTGTAAATGGTAAATATATAATGCCTCCATTAGTGATTCTTTCGTTGGTAATTCTATTCACTAGTTATAAAACCGAAACAATTAATTTCATATCAAATAAGAAAGAGTTAAAATCAACAGTAGAAATTTTAAATGAATTAACACCTTCAGAAGTTGCTTCCTTGAGATCAAGCCATTTGAAAGCCGATCCTGTTCAAATGAAACTATCCAATAACGACATTTATACATTTTTTACAGATTCCAATAGAGATCAATTAACAAGAGAATTGAAACAAAATCGATATAATAAATCAGATTCTTTCTTTTACAAAGAAGGATTTGTTCATTTTGCACATAAAATACCATTTTGGATTTTCATCGTATTTACCTTGTTCATTTCTATTATGGCAGTAAAAAATAATTTATCGCTAATTCCAATTCTGGGGTTATTATCTTGCTTATATATGATGAGCCAATTAGAATTAAAAAATTGGATTTATTTTTCGGGATGGTTATTAATTGGTCTGGTTATCTATTTTGGTTACAGTGCCAAACACTCTAAACTACATAACAAAGCGGAATAGATCAGTTGAATAAACGCATATTTTAACTATTTTTACAATCCAAAAATTCAATTCCATGTTTGAAAATCTTACCGATAAGTTTGAAAGAGCATTTAAAGTTTTAAAAGGCCAAGGTCAAATCTCAGAAATCAATGTTGCAGAAACGTTAAAAGAAGTGCGAAGGGCTTTATTGGATGCTGATGTTAACTTCACTACTGCAAAGAATTTCACTAATACAGTTAAAGAAAAAGCGCTTGGACGTAATGTTTTGACAGCAGTTTCTCCTGGACAATTAATGATTAAAATCTGCCACGAAGAATTGGTAGAATTAATGGGTGGAAATGAAAGTGAAATCAATCTGAAAGGAAATCCTGCAATCATATTAATGTCTGGTTTGCAAGGATCTGGAAAAACTACATTTACAGGTAAACTTGGTAATTATTTAAAAACTAAAAAAGGTAAAAACGTATTACTAGTTGCTTGTGATGTTTACAGACCAGCAGCAATTGACCAATTACATGTTTTAGGTGAACAACTTGGAATTGAAGTATATTCGAACAAGGAGGAAAAAAATCCAGTTAAAATTGCGCAAGATGCTATCCAATTTGCCCGCAGTAAATCGTTTAATGTTGTTTTAGTCGATACGGCCGGTCGTTTAGCAATCGATGAACTCATGATGGATGAAATTGCAAAGATTAAAGATACTATTCAACCTTCTGAAACGCTATTTGTCGTAGATTCTATGACAGGACAAGATGCTGTTAATACGGCTAAAGCTTTTAATGAAAAAATTAATTTTGATGGTGTTGTACTTACCAAACTCGATGGCGATACGCGTGGTGGATCAGCATTAACGATTAAAGCCATTGTCAACAAACCAATTAAGTTTGTTGGTACGGGTGAAAAAATGGATGCACTTGATGTATTCTATCCATCTCGAATGGCAGACCGTATTCTTGGAATGGGTGATGTTGTTTCATTAGTTGAACGTGCCCAAGAACAATTTGACGAGGAGGAAGCGAGAAAGCTACAGAAAAAAATCATGAAAGATCAATTTGATTTTAATGATTTCTTAGCTCAATTGCAGCAAATCAAGAAAATGGGAAACATGAAAGATTTGATGGGCATGATGCCAGGAATGGGAAAAGCCATGAAAGATGTTGATATTCAAGATGATGCTTTCAAACATGTTGAAGCGATCATTCAAAGTATGACTCCGAAAGAACGTTCAAATCCTGCTTTGTTAAACAACTCAAGAAGATTGAGATTAGCAAATGGAAGTGGAACCAATCTGCAAGAGGTCAACAAATTAATCAAACAATTTGACGACATGAAAAAGATGATGAAGTTGATGAGTAATCCTAGAAATATGGCCAATATGATGAGTCAAATGAAAGGAATGAAAGGTGGAATGCCTGGAATGTAAAAATTCTATTCAGGAGCTAATCTAAGAATAATTCCATCAATGGATTGATCCAAATGGATTTGGCATCCTAATCGGCTATTCGGTTTTACATGAAAGGCTTGATCCAACATATCTAACTCAGCGTCGCTTTGTTCCGATAATTCAGTTTCAGATTCGAGATAACACTGACACGTGGCACATAAAGCCATTCCACCACATTCACCAAGAACAGGTAGTTCATATGCTTTACAAAGCTCCATAATATTCATACTCATATCTGTAGGCCCGACTAATTCGTGGGACAAACCTTCTCGATCAATGATTGTTACTTTTATTTCGTTATCCATACTGCAAAGTTAATAGGAATTCAACTATTATCAAGGTAATATTAGTTTTTGACCAATTTGTAATTTATCAGATTTGAGGTTGTTCAATTTCTTTAATACAGATACGCTCGTCCTATATTTAACGGCAATAACGGATAAATTTTCTCCCTTTTTCACCGTGTGAAATTTATTTTTCTTCGTGTTTACACTAGAATTATTTATTTTTTCATCCTTCTTTTTTGGAGTTACAACTGTGGATGAGTTTTTCGGATTTTGTTGTATTTCATTAATTTTTGGTTGTTTATTATTCTGGTTAACGGCTAAAGAATCCGAAATAATTAATGTGTCTTTCAGAATAGGTTGAAGTGGTTTTCTCTCCAAAACAACTTGTTCACTTGGATTTGATAAATAGCGCGCAAATCCAGTCAAAATTGCGTTGCCATATAGTTCTCCTTTTAATACATATCCTTGCTGTGTTAAATGAATTTGATCGCTTTTGGCAATTCCATTACTCAACCATTTTTTCATTGATTTCTTTCCTCCGGAAATTGCAAAATAATCGTAAATGACGATATTATTAATTTTAGCAAATCTTCTTAGAAATGATGCGTATTCAGAAGTTGCGGTTATATTTTTTCCATTCACCATAAAATCTTGAATCGTTGGAATAAGTATGCACGTATTGGGTAAAACTTCTTTAATTCGGTTAATTGATTTTGTGAGATTATTCATGAAATAGATGGAATCAAATTTACCGCCGGCTAAATCATTCGTTCCATAATCTAAAATAATTAAATCAGGATTTACTTGCTTGATTTGCTCCGAAAACAAATCTTGTTTCAAAAAACTTAACAAACTTGCTCCATTTATTCCAACTGAATTATAGGAGATGCCCTTATTAGAAGTTGATGAAAGTTGCATTCCATAAAATTCAAATTCGCGTTGTGTTGAATCTGTTTTATTTACTTGTAATTCAAAAGTAGTATTAAACTTTTCTGTTAATCTTAACTCAATTTTATTATCCAATAAAGAAGATACAGAAACATTAATCCAAGGTTCTACTGATGATAAGCGATATTTCAACTGAAAACTTGAGTCACTTGTTTTCAGAAATAAAGTCACTAAATCTACCTTCTTTAACTCTTCCTTGATTGAATAAAATTGAACTTGAAATCCTGCCGTTGAATCAGTTGTTCGAATGGTTACACCAGAGAGCCCAATGGGATGATTGATTTCCTTATTAATATTTTTGGAGTTCGACCAATTGCCATTCATTTTTGTCTTATAATCAAATGCAGCATGTGTTCCAGAGGCCGCATACGGAAAAACAAATCCCCGACCCGAATAACCAAAAATTTGTTGAAAATTTTCTCTCATTATTCCCGGAGCTTGATCATATTGAACGTGTGAATCTCCGAAATGAAAAATTGTTACTTTTCGGTCGTTCGATAATTTTAATTTATCAAAGAATGGCTTAATTGCAGTCAAATTGTAATACTCAATCTCATTTGTAGTGTAGTCAATAAATGGGAGTTTTTTGGAATAGTTAATTTGATTTACAATCGAAATAGAATCCAAGAATTTAATTTGTCCTTCGACTCTAATGACTAAAAGGAAAAAAAGAAAAAAGAATATTAATTTCATTAAACAATTAAAAAGAAATCAATTTACAAAAAAAACGTCGATTATTGAACATAACCGACGTTCTAAAGTCTCATATTTAAGGTATTTTAACCGATTTACTTAGTTTTATCCTTAGTTTTTGGTTTTGTAATAACAACTTCTAAGTAATCTTCAGCCGCATTTACATCCATTTGAATTGTGTCCCCTTCAAGCAAATTCGATTGAATAATTTCTTCAGCTAAAGGATCTTCAATAAACTTCTGTAATGCTCTTTTTAACGGTCGAGCGCCATATTTCTCATCATATCCTTTGTCAACAATGAAATCTTTTGCTTTTTCTGTTAAGTTTAACTTATATCCTAAGTCTTCGATTCGACTAAATAATTTAGCCAGTTCCAAATCAATAATTTTGTGAATTTCCTCTCTACCCAACGACTTAAACATGATGATATCATCAACACGATTCAAAAATTCAGGTGAAAACGCTTTACGTAATGCATTTTGAATTACCGTTTTAGAATTTTCATCTTTTGCTTCCGTTTGAGACTTGGTTCCAAATCCTACTCCTGTTCCAAAATCTGCCAATTGTCGCGAACCTATATTTGAAGTCATTATCAAAATAACGTTTTTGAAATCAATTTTTCTACCTAACCCATCAGTCATGTGTCCATCATCTAATGCTTGTAATAAAAGATTAAACACATCAGGATGCGCCTTTTCAATTTCATCTAATAAAATAATTGAGTAAGGCTTTCTTCGCACTTTTTCAGTTAATTGACCCCCTTCTTCATATCCAACATACCCTGGAGGAGCACCAACTAAACGAGAAATTGAAAATTTCTCCATATATTCAGACATATCAATTCGAATCAATGCATCTTCAGTATCAAACAAATACTTTGCTAGCACCTTCGCTAATTGAGTTTTACCTACTCCTGTTGGCCCAAGAAAAAAGAACGAGCCAATCGGTTTATTTGGATCCTTTAATCCAGCCCGATTACGTTGAATGGCTTTAACAACTTTACCAACGGCTTCATCTTGCCCAATAACTTTTCCGCGTAATTCCTCACCCATCTTCGCCAATCTACCGGTTTCTTTTTCGGAAACGCGCGTAACAGGTATGCCACACATCATTGAAACTACCTCAGCTACATGCTCATCGGTTACGATTACGCGATTCGATTTAGAATCATCTTCCCATCTTTTCTTTGCTGCTTCCAACTCTTCTTGCAACCTACGTTCAGTATCTCTTAATTCTGCAGCTTTCTCATATTGTTGTGATTTTATAACCTCATTTTTCTGTTCCTTGAGGGCTTCAATCTGAGATTCTACATCTAATATTTCTTTTGGAACATTAATATTGGTTAAATGAACACGTGAACCTACTTCATCCAATGCATCTATGGCTTTATCCGGTAAATGGCGATCCGTAATATATCTTTCTGTTAATTTTACACAAGCAGAAATTGCCTCATCGGTATACGTTACAGAGTGATGTTCTTCATACCTATCCTTGATGTTATTTAAAATTTGAACGGTCTCAACAATTGTAGTTGGTTCGATTAAAACCTTTTGAAATCTGCGTTCTAAAGCACCATCTTTTTCAATATATTGTCGGTATTCATCTAAAGTTGTTGCGCCAATTGCTTGCATTTCACCACGCGCCAACGCAGGTTTAAACATGTTCGATGCATCTAAAGATCCACTAGCGCCACCAGCACCAATAATTGTGTGTATTTCATCTATAAATAAAATAATATCCGGATTTTTTTCAATCTCCGCCATTACCGCTTTCATTCGTTCTTCAAATTGACCACGGTATTTTGTTCCAGCAACCAAAGAAGCTAAATCCAATGAGATTATTCTTTTATTGAATAACACACGAGAAACTTTTCGTTGAACAATGCGCAAAGCCAATCCTTCAGCAATAGCACTTTTCCCAACTCCGGGCTCGCCGATCAATATCGGATTATTTTTTTTTCTTCTAGATAAAATTTGACTAACGCGTTCAATTTCTTTTTCCCGACCAACAATCGGATCTAATTTTCCAATTTCAGCCATTTTTGTTAAATCTCTACCAAAATTATCTAATACAGGTGTTTTTGATTTAGGGTCTGCTGCTTTGCGTTGAGCAGCAAATGATTCTCCTTCCTCTTCTTGTCCACCAGGAAATTCAGCCCGTGGATTAATTTGTTCTTCTCTCATAGCTTCATATTCATCTTTAACATTTTCATACAATATTCCATACTTATTTAAAATAGAACACGAAACACTATTTTCATCCCTCAATATACTCAACAACAAATGTTGGGTACCAATAATTGGACTTTTAAATTGCTTGGCCTCCAAATAGGTCATTTTAATAATTCGTTCTGCTTGTTTGACTAATGGAATATTGGTTGTAGTCAAGGGAAAATCCACAGAAGATTTGGATAAAACAGCTTCCAGTTCTTTTCGAATGATTGCTAAATCTATTTGGAACTCATTTATTAAGCGAATTGCTGTCCCGTCATTCAACCTTATTAAACCTAACAAAATGTGCTCAACGGTAATGTACTCATTCTTCAAACGAATTGCCTCATCCTTACTCATTGATATCACATCTTTAACACGCGGTGAAAATTTTGCTTCCATAACTGAAATATAGTTTATTAACTCCAAAACAGGTCAAATACAAATATACAAGTTAATTTTGTCAAACACTTGTATTTTATTCACATTTTACCACTGAATTTTGTTAGTAAAAAGTGCAGTATGAAAGGCCGACCGATGCTTAAATCATTAATTTTGCTCTTCGTACTCTTATTTAAGATAAATAACAAGAAAATATGGCAGACGGAGAAAAAATAATTAAAATCAACATAGAGGACGAAATGAAATCAGCTTACATCGATTATTCGATGTCTGTAATTGTTTCAAGAGCACTTCCTGACGTGAGAGATGGTTTTAAACCAGTTCATCGTAGGGTTTTGTATGGAATGCAAGATTTAGGATTAGCTTCAAATAGACCTCATAAAAAATCCGCGAGAATTGTAGGGGAAGTATTGGGTAAATATCACCCACACGGAGATAGTTCGGTTTATGATACGATGGTTCGTATGGCCCAAGAATGGTCCTTGCGCTATCCTCTCGTAGACGGTCAAGGTAACTTTGGTTCAGTAGACGGTGATAGTCCAGCTGCCATGCGTTATACGGAAGCAAGATTACGGAAAATTGCAGAAGAAATGCTAGAGGATCTTGATAAAGAAACTGTAGATTTTACTCCGAATTTTGATGATAGTTTGACCGAACCTTCGGTAATGCCAACAAAAATTCCAAACCTTTTAGTGAATGGAGCTTCTGGAATCGCAGTTGGAATGGCTACTAATATGGCTCCACACAATTTGACGGAAGTTATTGATGGTGTTATTGCCTATGTTGACAATAAAGACATTGAGGCTGAGGAACTTTTGAACTATGTGAAAGGACCAGATTTTCCAACAGGGGGAACGATTTATGGATATGATGGGGTGCGTGAAGCACTATTAACGGGGCGTGGTCGAATTGTTATGCGCGCTAAAGCAGAGATTGAGGAGCATAATGGACGTGAGCAAATCATTGTAACCGAGATTCCTTATCAAATCAATAAAGCTGAAATGATTAAAAAAACAGCTGATTTAGTCAATGATAAGAAAATCGAAGGAATTTCAGATTTGCGGGATGAATCTGACCGTAATGGTATGCGAATCGTTTATGAAATAAAGCGGGATGCAATCGCAAATGTTGTCTTAAATAAATTATACAAGTACACCTCCCTACAAACTTCATTTTCAGTTAATAACATTTGTTTAGTTGAGGGTAGACCACGATTATTGAATTTACGAGACATGATTCAATATTTCGTTGAATTTCGTCATGAAGTTGTTATTCGTCGTACAAAATTTGATCTCCGAAAAGCAGAGGAAAGAGCACATATTCTAGAAGGTTTAATTATTGCATCTGATAACATTGATGAAGTTATTGAAATAATTAAAACATCTTCTAGTCCTGATGCAGCGAGAGAAAGATTATCAGAACGATTTGGTTTGTCTGAAATTCAAACAAGGGCAATTGTTGACATGCGCCTACGTCAATTAACTGGACTTGAGCAAGATAAACTGCGCGCTGAATTTGATGATCTTGTTAATTTGATTACCGATTTAAAAGATATTTTGGCAAATGAAGAGCGCCGAATGGAAATCATCAAGAATGAATTATTAGATATTCGCTCAAAATATGGCGACGCTAGGCGATCAATAATCGAATATTCTGCGAGTGAAATGCGCATGGAGGATTTAATTGCTGACGAAGAGGTTGTTATTACGATTTCTCATGCAGGCTATATCAAACGAACAAATTTAACGGAATACAAGGTTCAAAATCGAGGTGGAATGGGATCGAAAGGTTCAGCAACGCGTGACCTAGATTTCTTAGAGCATTTGTTCGTTGCCACCAACCATAATTATTTATTAATCTTTACGGAAAAAGGAAGATGTTTCTGGATGCGTGTTTACGAAATTCCAGAGGGAAGTAAAACATCAAAAGGAAGAGCCATTCAGAACTTAATTAATATTCCTCAAGACGACAAAGTGAAGGCATACGTTAAAGTAAACGATTTGACGGATAAAGAGTACGCTGAAAATAACTTTATTGTAATGTGTTCTAAACAGGGAGTGATCAAGAAAACTTCTTTGGAAGCGTATTCTAGACCACGTTCAAATGGTATTAATGCAATTACTATTCGTGATAACGACGAATTATTAGAAGCAAAATTAACCAATGGTACGAATGAAATCGTTTTAGCAACAAGTTCTGGCAGAGCAATTCGCTTTAATGAATCAACAGTTCGACCGATGGGAAGAAATGCTTCGGGTGTTCGAGGAGTTTCTTTAGCGGGTGCTGATGATGCCGTAATTGGTATGATTTGCGTGGAAGACGTATATTCAACAATTTTAGTTGTTTCTGAAAAAGGTTATGGTAAACGAACATTCCTGAATGACCCAGAAGATCAAGAGCCTGTTTATCGCATCACAAACCGTGGAGGTAAAGGAGTTAAAACATTAAATATCACCGAGAAAACAGGAAAACTTCTTTCAATACTTAATGTATCAGATGAGGAAGATTTAATGATCATCACGCGAAATGGTATTACTATCCGTATGCACATTGATACAATTAGAACAATGGGGCGTGCAGCTCAAGGAGTTCGTTTAATAAATTTGAAAGCAAATACTGGAATTGCAGCCATTGCTCGTGTACCGCGATCAGAGGATGAAGATGAATTAGGTGAAATCAATGAAATTCCAACTGATAATCCTTCTCAAGAAGGGAATGGCACAGTAATTGAAAATGGCGCAGACGAATAATTATTTATACTTTTGTATTTTAACTTAATTTTATGAAAAAACTGTTTGTATGTGTTGGGTTGGTGACTGCAGCACTTTTAATTGGAAATGATGTATGTGCACAATCCAAAAATGTTCAAGATGCTTTTAGTAAATTCAAATTGGTTTCTCCAAAAAATGATGCTGAAAAAAATCAACGCATTTTAGAAGAAGCTAAAACGTTTATTGATGCTGCCGCTGATAATGCAGAAACGAAAGAAGATCCAAAAATGCATTTTTACCGTGCTCAAATTTATATGTCTTTGTATGAAACAGCCGCACAACAAGCAATGTTATCTGGAAAAGCAGATGAAGCAAAATTAGAAGGGTACAAAAACACATCAGCCACAAGCTTTTTGTTCTGTTTAAATGAACCAAAGAAAAAATATCAAGGTGACGTAAAGTCAATGATTGAAATGAAATACATGATGTTTTTTGAAATGGGTGTAAAAGAATACAACGAGAAACAATATGAACAAGCGTTAATGATGTTTTTCCAAGCATACGATGTTAAAAGCATGGTGAAAATGGATGCTAGCGAAGCTAAGAATAACGCTATTATCAGCTTAAATCAAGTGGTGGAAAAATTAACAAAAGGTGAAACACCTGATTTTAAATCTGCTATCGCCTTAGTTGAGCAAATTAGAACTGCTTTCCCAACAGACATTGAATTGATTATAAGTCTTATTAATATTCATTTAAGAAATAATGATTTAGTTTCTGCGGAAAAATTCATGAGTGAAGCGGTTGCATTAGATCCTAATAATAAAGTGTTACACTATAACTTAGGTACGTCATACATGACACAAGGGTTAAATGAAAAAGCGGAAGCATCTCTAAACAAAGCATTGGAAATAGACCCTGCATATAAAGATGCGCAATATCAATTGGGCGCTCATTTATACAATTGGGCAAACGAAGTAAAAGCGGAAGCAGGACAGTTAAATTCAAATGATCCAAAAGTCTCTGATCTTGAAAATAAATCAGATGAACTTTTGAAAAAAGCTCTTATTGTTCTTGAAAAATACATTGAAATCAATCCAAAAGATAAAGATGTACTTGGTATCATTTACAAAACATATTACAAATTAGGTAATGCGGAAAAAGGCAAAGAGTACAAAGCACGTTTTGATGCTAAAGAGTAATTTATTTTAAATTTTAATGATAGTTAAAGCTGCCTGATTTTTTCAAGCAGCTTTTTTTTATTTATTTTTACAGCATGCATGTCGCAATAATCGGAAATGGATTTAGTGGTTTAATGGTTGCTCGTCATTTGATTGATTTAGGTGATACTAGTTTGTCCATTTCGATTTTTGAAAAACAACATCAGCCTGGTCGCGGCATTGCCTATTCCCCGCAATCTGAACAAGTATTACTCAACGTAGTTGCCGCTAAAATGAGTGCTTTTCCTGACAAACCAACCCATTTCGTGGAATGGTTATCAAAGCAAACGCAATTTTTAAATGATGACATTGAATTACTAAAAAATTCATTTGTATCTCGTTCTATTTACGGTAAATACTTGAATAAATTATGGATTGAAACACTAGAATTAGCTTTTTCAAAAAAGATCTATTTGGAGTTATTTCAACTTGAAATCACCGATCTAATCTCCTTTGAAACTAACATTTGCATTCAATCATTTAATAATGAATTTAAAGTAGACAAGGTTATTCTTGCAACAGGAAATCAATTGCCAGGAAATCCAAAAGAATTAACTGAAGATTCCATGTTATCCAATCGATATTTTCAAAACCCTTGGAATTATAAATTGGATTCTATTGACACTCAAAAACCAATTTTCATTATCGGAAATGGTTTAACCATGGTGGATACAGTTATTCAATTAAGGGAACAGAATCGATCAAACAAAATAATTTCGTTGTCTCCTCATGGGTTTCATATTTTACCGCATCGAAATTTCTCTTATACCCTACCCGATTGGGTTTCTGAATTAAGTCAACAACCAACATTATTAGAATTGGTTTCTGCCATAAATAAACAATTGAAATCACTGCATAAGCATGGAATTTCAGCAGAACCACTAATTGATTCAATTCGACCCCATACACAGCGTTTCTGGAGAGGTTTTAGTTATTCTGAAAAAGTTCGTTTTATGCGTCATTTCCGTCATTTATGGGGATTAGCAAGACATAGATTACCATTTGTTACCTATGACATCATTCAAAAAGAACGAATAAATGGTTCATTATCCATCAAATCTGGTAAGGTTATTTCTGCAAAGCCTGTGGAGAACGGAATTGAAATAAGCTATCGTGATAACTCTATAAAACAAAATAAAACAATTGTAGCAGCGGCGCTAATCAACTGTACCGGACCAGAATCTGATATAACAAAAACAAATTCAAGCTTACTTCAAAATTGTTTGGAAAAGGGATACATTCAACAAGATGAATTAAAATTAGGTATTTCAGCGAATATCAACACTTTTGAAACGATCAATGCAGCCGGAAAAGAAAACTGGAAAGTATTCGCTATTGGTAGTCTTTTGCGTGGTGAACTTTGGGAAAGTACAGCCGTGAATGAATTACGTATTCAAGCTAAAAATCTTGCAGCTGCAATCCTTATAAATTAAATAGTTCTATTACTATTTTTCTATCTTTGCACCTATTCTATTTTAAAGATTTCTTTATGGCAAAAGCAGCAAAAGTGGAAACTACCCCATTAATTGATTTCGATACCTTCAAAGCTCAAGTTTTAGCTGATTTTCGATTGGCGTGTGAATCAAGAGAAACTTCGCTTATGGGAAGGAAAGAGGTCTTGACAGGTAAAGCCAAATTTGGAATTTTTGGTGATGGGAAAGAATTGGCACAAATCGCTTTAGCTAAACAGTTTCAAGACGGTGATTTTAGATCTGGATATTATCGCGATCAAACACTCATGATGGCTATAGATCAATTAACACTTGAACAGTATTTTGCTGGTTTATATGCACATACCGATGTTACATTTGAGCCGCAATCTGCCGGTCGACAAATGGGTGGACATTTTGCAACTAGAAATTTAGATGCTTCAGGGAATTGGAAAAATTTGATGGAACAAAAAAACAGTTCCTCTGATATTTCACCAACAGCAGGTCAGATGCCTCGTTTAGTAGGTCTAGCAATGGCATCAAAAGTGTACCGCACAAACAAGGAATTAAATTCAAATTCAGAATTCAATAAATTTACAAATAGTGGAAATGAGGTTGTTTTTGGTACCATTGGGGATGCCTCAACATCAGAAGGGCCTTTTTGGGAATCAATAAATGCAATTGGCGTAATGCAAGTTCCTGTGGTGATGTCTGTCTGGGACGATGGTTATGGGATTTCTGTACCACGTGAATTCCAAACGACAAAAGGAAGTATTTCTGAGGCTCTTGCTGGAATGCAACGTACAAGGGAAAAAACGGGTTTTGAAATATTACTTACAAAAGGCTGGGATTACGCACATCTTTGCGAAACATACGAAAAAGCTACAAAAATTGCAAGGGAAGAACATGTCCCTGTTTTAGTTCATGTACAAGAAGTAAATCAACCCCAAGGACATTCAACCTCCGGTTCACATGAACGGTATAAATCTGAAGAGCGCCTTAAATGGGAAACCGATTTTGATTGCATCAACAAGTTCAGAGAATTTATTTTAAATTTTTCCAAAAAAGGATTGAAATTAGCCACTGAAGATGAATTAAATGAAATTCATTCTGAAGCAAAAAACAAAGTGCGTGATGCTAAAAATATAGCTTGGAAGCATTTCACGGATGAAATTAAAAAAGATCAACTTGAAGCTGTAGCACTGTTAAAACAAGTTGCTGAGAAATCCAAAAATCGCATTTTCATTGAGAAAGAAATTGAAGTGTTAGAAAAAGCGTTTGAACCAGTTCGAAAAGACATTTTAACCATTGCTCGTAAATGTTTGCGTCTTGCTGTTAGCGATAACAATGAAACACAGAAATTATTAGCCAATTGGATTGAGAATCAATTTTCAATAAATTACAACCGATATAGTTCTTACCTACATTCTGAATCTGAACATGCAGCGCTAAAAGTATCTCCAATTCCGGCCATCTATGACGAAACGTCAACCCTGGAAGATGGAAGAATCATTTTGCGCGAAAACTACCGAAAAATATTAGATAATCGCCCTGAAGTACTTGTTTTTGGTGAAGATGTTGGTGGAATTGGTGGTGTAAACCAAACATTAGAGGGGCTTCAAACTCAATTTGGAATCAATCGTGTTTTTGACACTGGAATTCGCGAATGCACCATTATTGGTCAAGGTATTGGTATGGCTATGAGGGGACTAAGGCCAATTGCAGAAATCCAATATTTAGATTATTTGCTTTACGCAATTCAAGTAATGTCAGATGATTTGGCTACCGTGCAATACCGAACAAAAGGTGGACAAAAAGCACCGCTCATTATTTCTACAAGAGGCCACCGTCTGGAAGGGATTTGGCATAGCGGATCACCCATGGGAATGATTGTTAATTCAATCCGTGGAATTCATGTTTGTGTTCCAAGAAATATGACCAAAGCAGCTGGCTTTTATAATACATTATTAGCCTCAGATGAACCAGCCTTGGTAGTTGAGCCCTTAAATGGGTATCGAACTAAGGAAAAAATGCCAGTAAACATTGGAGAATTTAGAGAACCGCTAGGTATTCCAGAAATTGTTCGAGAAGGAAGTGATATTACGATTGTTTCCTATGGTTCCACATTTAATTTGTGTGAAATTGCAGCAAAACAATTAATGGAATTAGGAATTGATGTTGAGTTAATTGATGTACAAACGCTTATTCCCTTTGATTTAAATAAACTCATTTCAAAATCAATTGAAAAAACAAACCGTTTATTGATTGTCGATGAAGATGTTAGTAGTGGAGCAACCGGCTATTTGCTTGATAAAATCTTAGTAGAACAAAAATCATACTATCATTTAGATTCCGCTCCTGAAACATTGAGTGCAAAAGACCATCGTCCGGCTTATGGCACGGATGGTGACTATTTTTCAAAACCAAGTATCGATGATATTGTTGAAAAAGTGTATGCCATGATGCACGAGGCTAATCCGTCAACTTATCCTTCTTTCTACTGAGTAAGTTTGAATTCTGTTTTATTTTCTTAAAATTGAAGGATGTAATTCGTTTGTTTTTCTGCCTTAATGGTTGTTTCTGGTCCGTGCCCACAATAAACAATTGTATTTTCAGGTAAATTAAACATTATTTCATGAATGGATTTTTTCAAAATCTCAATATCCCCTCCAGGTAAATCAACTCTACCAAAACTTCCTTTAAACAGCACATCCCCATTGATTACAAATCCATTTTCAGGTGAATGAAAAACTACATGTCCTGCAGCATGTCCAGGAGTATGAAAAACGTCAAATTCTATGTCCTCAAATTTTAGTTTTTCGTCATTCACCAAAAAATTCGTGGGTTCTGGAGATGGTTTATAATTATCAAACCCATAAACATGGGCGTATGATTCCACAGATTTTAACGTTAACAAATCATCCGTATGCAGATAATAAGGAATCTTAAATTGAGAAAGCACAAATGAATTTCCTAAAACATGGTCAATATGTGCATGGGTATTTAATAAAGCCAACAGATTCAATTCGTTTTCCATTATGAAATCTACTAATTCTTGTTCTTCTTCTTTTGTAAAACATCCCGGATCAATAATAACACAATTTCCCGTCGCAGTATAAACAATATAGGTATTTTCTTGAAATCCATTAAAGGTAAATTTCTTAACTAACATTTAACTTTTTTTTATTCAACAAATTTAATTCATAATATGTACTTTTATAGCATAAATTTAAACAGCATGAAATATATATTTCTTTTATTAACCGCAACGATTCTTGTAAGCTGCGCCATTAAAGTTCCTTACACAAAAGTAATTAAAGAACAATCTTCCATAGATACAGATGCCGAAATGAAACGATTGCAATTCTTTACCTCTGGCACCATTATTCTTGAACAAGTATTAACATCGGATACAGAATTAAAAACAGATGAAAATGGAGTATTAATTGATGGCAGTACTAAAGTAAAAGAGAGAATAATTATCCCTACAAATACAAAGTGTATTTTTGATGAATTTGGTGAAAGGGATAAAATCATGGTTCGATTTGAAGACGGGAAAGGAAAAACCCTAACCTTTGATATCAAACCTAATGGAACAAGATATTACTTGGATGTAAAAACAAATGAGCCAGGTGGACCAACGGTAAAATATGGCAAAAACACCTATAAATTGGATATGGTTAGAAGCAGTGGATCTTCTGTTTATTTGTTAATTAAGAAAAACACAAAACAAGCTCGAAGTAAAGGAAGAATCCTTCCTGGTATGAAAGTTTAATCTTATTTAGAGATTAATTGGTTTGTTTACTAAAAATATAATTTTCATGATAAGTAATTAAACCTTGAATTGGTTTTTGAATTATTTGTCCTATCGTTATATTGAGCGAAATAGCTGATTTTAGAACTTCTTTTTCGAATATTTGCGCAATTGAACCAACGAAATGTACAGGAACATTTTGATAATTGTCATAACAACAAACATGGACTTCCATGAAACTCCTCATTCCCTCCTCTACCATTAATTTAAAAAAAGCTTCATCCTTGTGTTTTGCAATAAAAGGCATAAATGAAGCTATATATACATTGGCATTTGGCTTTTTATATACATTTTCCACTATTTGATTCTTCGATAAATTGAATGTTTTTTCAAAATCTTCTTCAACATGCTTCGGTAATTTATTATACAAATAAGAAGCTAATAATTTTTTACCAAAATAACTTCCACTTCCTTCATCACCCAAAATATAACCCAATGCTGGAACAACCTCCGATACTGTTTGACCATCAAAGAAACAAGAATTTGAACCGGTACCAATGATACACGAAATAGCGGGTGATCCTTGAAAGGTTGAATACGCACAAGCAGTTAGATCATGCTCTACATGAATTTGTGCTTTTGTAAAGACACTACTCAAACCTTCATAAACTATCTTATTAGAAGATTCACTTGAACACCCTGCACCATAAAAGTAAATTGCGTTTATCGAATCCGCGATAGCTACAAGGTCTAAATTCTTACCAATTTCTTCCGCTATATTTTCAGCACTATGAAAATATGGATTAAAACCCATGGTAGAAAAAAAACTTTGGTTACTTTTATCATCAATTAATACCCAATCACTTTTGGTTGAGCCGCTTTCAATTATGAATATCATGTCTAAAACTTCTGTATTTTTTTACATCGTGTCAAATTAACACTTTCAAAGATACAAATAACTCTGAAACTTTGAATAAAGAACTAAAAAAAGTCAATAAAAACGCGCTAAATCCCAACGTTTCTGTCGATTGTGTGATTTTTGGATTTGATTTGGAAAAACTAACTGTTCTTTTAATTGACCGCTGTAGGAACAAGAGAGACAAAGGTATAAAACTTGCGTTACCAGGAAACTTAATCTATACTAATGAACATTTAGATCAGGCAGCTATTCGTGTTTTGGATGAATTAACTGGTTTAAAAAATATTTATTTGGAACAAGTTGGAGCCTTTGGAAACCCCGATAGAATAAGTAAAGACTCTGACCGTGAATGGCTTAAATCAATTCGTGCGGAACCCGAGGCAAGTGTAATAACTGTTGCCTATTTTTCTTTAATAAAAATGCCCGATTATTTGCCACAAGCATCTTCATTTGCCAAAACAGCAGGTTGGGCTTCAGTAAGTGAAATAAATGAATTGGCCTTTGATCATTTTGAAATTCTTCAAGCAGCTAAGGAGAAATTAAAGCAAAAAATTAAAATTCAACCCATTGGATTTAATTTATTGCCCGAAAAATTTACCTTAAGTCAATTACATCGATTATATGAATCAATTCTTGAAAAACCATTAGATAAGCGAAACTTCAGGCGTAAAATTCAGAAATTGGAAATTATAACTTCTTTGAAAGAAAAACAACGAGGAGTACCTCACAAACCTTCGCAATTATTTGAATTTAAGGAAGTTAGGTACCAAGAACTAACCCAAAATGGATTTGATAATTTCGGATTTTAATTCTGCCTATTTATTTTTCAAATGTTAACAGTGTTTTTTCAATAATTGAAACACATTCCATTAACTCTTCTTCAGTCATCACCAAAGGCGGAGCAAATCGAATAATATTTCCATGGGTTGGTTTTGCCAATAACCCATTATCTTTTAATGCCATGCAAATATCCCACGCAGTGGAGCTTTCGGTATCATTGATAACAATCGCGTTCAATAATCCTTTTCCTCGAACAAGTGTAATTAAATCACAAGTTGTTTTAATGCGATTCATTTCATTTCTAAAAACATGACCCAAATACCGTGCGTTTTTCATCAATTTCTCATCAACAACTACCTCTAATGATTCAACTGCAACCTTCGCCGCTATTGGATTGCCTCCAAAAGTAGAACCATGTTGACCCGGCTTAATTACATGCATAATTTCGTCATCGGCCAAAACAGCGGAAACAGGATATACCCCACCCGACAAGGCTTTTCCGAGCACCAAAATATCTGGTTTACTGTAGGTTTCTTGTTGTTCACATTTTGATTCACAGGTACAATTCCCACAAGAAGCCAAAATACTTCCGGTTCTTGCGATACCTGTTTGCACTTCATCACAAATTAACAATGCATTATACTTAGTACACAATCTTCTAGATTCTGCAATAAAATTTTCTTCGGGTGTATATACTCCTGCCTCTCCTTGTATTGGTTCAACAAGAAATCCTGCTATATTTTCTTCTTGTAATGCCTTTTCCAAAGCAGCCAAATCATTGTATGGGATTTGAATAAATCCTGCAGGAAAGGGTCCAAAATTTTGATATGAACTAGGATCGCTAGAAAAAGATACAATTGTAGTTGTTCGGCCATGAAAATTCCCTTCACAAACAATAATTTTCGCTTGATTTTCAGCAATTCCTTTTACTTCATAAGCCCATTTTCTGCATAATTTTATTGCCGTTTCAACCGCTTCAGCTCCAGTATTCATCGGTAAAACCTTATCAAAACTAAAAAATTCAGCGACATATTTTTCATAAACACCAAGTGAATCATTATAAAATGCACGAGATGTTAGTGTTAAGGTTTGTGCTTGGTTGATTAATGCTTGAATGATTCTCGGATGACAGTGACCTTGATTTACAGCTGAGTAAGCAGAAAGAAAATCAAAATACTTTTTTCCATCCACGTCCCACAAATACACCCCTTCACCTCTCGTTAATACAACGGGTAAAGGATGATAATTATGG
>CAMAQX010000009.1 GCA_945860455.1 Lishizhenia tianjinensis | reverse complement strand
TAACGATCAAGCTTCGAGTGAATAAAGAGTACAAGAACTTTGTTGGATCAGGCGAGAATGGCGGTAAACCAATGTATTCGTGGAATATGGATGACATTGCAACGGTTACAGCAGATAAAGACCAATTGGCAGAAGCATTGAAAATGATTAATGTAGTACCAAATCCGTATTATGCATTCTCTGAGTATGAACGCAATCGTTTAGATACACGTGTTAAAATAACTAATTTGCCAAAAACATGTACGATAAATATCTATACAGTGAATGGTAAGTTGGTTCGAACATTCAAAAAAGACAGTGAGGTCACGTCACAAGATTGGGATTTAACGAATAATAAAAGTATTCCAGTAGCAAGTGGAGTATATTTAATACATGTTGAAATTCCTGGAGTAGGGGAAAGGGTGTTGAAATTTGTAGGTGGTATGAGACAAGTGGATTTACAAGGTATTTAATAACAAGAAAGCACTATTGAAATGAAAAGTAGAATGAATAAATCATTAGTAGGATTGTTAACAGCAAGTGTTGTTCTTTCATCAAGTTTATTTGCTGGTAATGAAGACAGAATTGGTTCTGCCGGAGCTTCGCATTTATTAATTAATCCATGGGCACGTGGTTCTGCTATTGGAGATGCAGGTGTTGCAAACATGAATGGAATAGAGGCAACGTTTACGAATGTAGCAGGCTTAGCATTCACGGATAAAACGCAAATAAAATTCAATTATTCAAATTGGATGGGTAATGCAGGAATTAGCTTAAACAGTGCTGGTTTTGCTCAACGAATAAATGAATCAAGCGTTTTTTCTGTAAGTGTACAATCCTTAAATTATGGCGATATTCCAATTACAACCGTAGCAAATCCAGAAGGAAATATTGGATTCTTCTCTCCTCGAGCAAATATCTTCAATGTTGCCTATGCCAAAGAATTCTCATCGTCTATTTCGGGTGGAATTAATTTTAAAGTTATTTCGGAGAATATTTCTAATATGAAAGCAACGGGTGTAGCAATTGATGCTGGTATACGATATGTTACTGGTGAACAAGATCATATTAAGTTTGGAATCGCTTTGAAAAATGTTGGTCCGGTGATGAAATACAAGGGCGATGGTTTAGCACAACAAGTTACTTACGTTTCTACGGGCTTCATCGGTAGTTTGGAAAATCGATCGGCCACTTACGAAATGCCATCATTACTTTCCATTGCTGGTTCATATGACTTTATCTTTAATGAAAAAAGTAAATTAAATCTCGCAGTTGCATTTACAGCAAATTCTTTTTCAAAGGATCAATATCGATTAGGATTGGATTATGGAATGACATCTGAAAAAATGGCATTTAATTTAAGAGGCGGTATGGTTTATGAAAATGGTGCATTTACATCAGAGAATCGTTCTAATGCTTTAATCGGACCAACTGCTGGTTTCTCGATTGATGCTTTAGTTGGAAAAAGTAAAAGTGCATTAGGTTTAGAATATTGTGCACGTTTTGCTGGTGTGTTTGGAATTATTCATACAATTGGTGCTACAATTTCTTTGAAATAAAAAGTTATTCTTTTATATTTGTTCAAGAGAGCCTGAAAGGGCTCTCTTCTTTGTTTAAATCGTTAATACTTAGTGTATGTCACAAATAAATTATTATACAGAAGAAGGCCTACAAAAATTAAAAAGTGATCTTTACAATATGAAGGTCGTTCAACGTCCCGCTATTTCTGAGCAAATCGCGGAAGCTAGAGATAAAGGAGATTTGTCTGAAAATGCAGAATATGATGCCGCAAAAGAAGCGCAAGGCTTATTGGAAATGAAAATTTCGAAAATGGAGAATATTATTGCAAATGCTCGTTTAATTGATGAATCGCATATCGATAACTCTAAAGTTTTTATATTATCTAATGTGAAAATAAAAAATATCGTGAACGGCATGGAAGTGGTCTATATCTTAGTTGCAGAAAACGAGGCTGATATTAAATTAAAAAAGATATCAGTTGACTCACCTATTGGTAAAGGATTGCTTGGTAAAAAAGTAGGCGATATTGTAGATGTTCAAACTCCTGGAGGGATTTTACAATTTGAGATAATGAATATTTCGCGTTAATGACTTCTATTTTTTCCAAAATTTCCTCCCGTGATATCCCTGCATATATTATTGCTGAGAATGACTTTTTTTTAGCAATATTAGATATTAATCCACTAGTCAAAGGACATACATTAGTTTTTCCTAAGAAAGAGCAAGATTACATCTTCGATTTGGAGAATAATGAATTGGAATCTATGATTGTTTTTGCTAAAAAAGTATCAATTCAATTGAAAAAAACGATTCCTTGTAGACGTATTGGTGTATCTGTAATAGGATTGGAAGTTCCTCACGCACATATTCACCTCATACCAATCAACAGCATTGATGATATGAACTTTAGTAAATCTAAACTATCTTTTACACCAACAGAAATGACGGAATTACAAAATTTAATTTTGTCCGTTAGTTATCTATAATGTTCTCAATTTTTCAATTGTATAACCTATTTGGTCTGCTGAAATGTCTAAATGTGTTACGAATCGAATCATTCCTGGGCCAAAAGCAATGGTTTTAATACCCATCGACGATAAATTCTGAATGATTAAATCACGTTTTGCTTCATCTCTTAATATCGCAACAACAATGTTGGTTTCTACAGCAATAACCTCTTTAATCCAGGATAAATTGGTTAAGGTGTTGCCAAGTAATTGAGCATGATTGTGATCGATAGTCAGTCGTTCCACGTTATTTTTAAGCGCGTAAATTCCTGCCGCCGCAATTATTCCTGCTTGTCTCATTCCACCACCCAAAACCTTTCGAACGCGGTGTGCTTTTTTAATAAAATCTTTATTTCCAATAAGAACGGAACCTATTGGAGCTCCCAACCCTTTAGACAGACAAAGTGATATTGAATCAAATTGATTCGCATATTCTTTAGGGTCTATTTTAGTTTCAATCAATGCATTCATTAATCTAGCTCCATCCAAGTGAAGTGGTATGTTTTTATCCTTCGAAAAACTTGATATTAGTTTTACTTCATCAAAGTTGTAAATTGCTCCACCACCTCTGTTGGAAGTGTCCTCAATTGATATTAATTGGGTAATTGGAAAATGGACATCATGTTCAGGATTTATCCACTTTTCTATTTGATTTTTTGTGATTCTTCCTCGATTCCCTTGAAGTAATCGCACAGATGCGCCTGAATTTTTAGCAATTCCACCCCCCTCATATTTATAGATATGACTTTCTTCATGACATATCACTTCACCGCCTGGTTGTACATGAACGTTAATTGCAATTTGGTTTGTTTGTGTTCCTGAAGAACAAAATAATGATGCCTCCATTCCAAAATAATTCGATACAAATTGCTGTAATTCATTTACGGTTGGGTCTTCACCAAAAACATCATCTCCGGTTTTAGCGCAAAACATAGCATCAAGCATCTCTGCTGATGGTTTTGTTACGGTATCACTTCTTAAATCTACAATCATATTTCTTTTATTGCCACAAAGCTATTACTTTAGTTTAAAATTTATTGAATTGGAGCTGATTATTATACTTTTTACTGTGCTTATTGGAAGTTTGTTGACCTTTTTTTCAGGCTTCGGGTTAGGAACAATTTTGTTACCTGTTTTCAGTCTATTTTTTTCACTTGAAATTGCAATTGGTGCCACAGCGATTGTTCATTTTTTTAATTCATTCTTCAAAGTTCTACTTGTTTATCGATATGTTAATTGGAAATTGTTACTAAGGTTTGGTTCAACCGCAATACCCTTTGCTTTTATCGGTGCATGGACCTTAGGCAAATTAGATTCATCCGATTTTATCATACATTATAATTTTTATTTTCTGAATAAGGATGTTTCATTAATTCAATTTTGTATTGGTGTTTTGATGTTGCTTTTTGCTTCAATCGAATTATTTTGGAAAAAAAAGGAGTTCAATTTTTCAGGTTCAATGCTATACATAGGTGGATTATTGAGTGGTTTTTTTGGCGGACTGTCTGGGCATCAAGGAGCGCTTCGCGCCATGTTTTTGACGAAAACTAATATTTCAAAGGAAGAATTTGTTGCTACGTCAAGTACAATTGGGCTGTTTATTGATTTTACCCGTTTAGTTGTGTATTCCACAACGATTTCCATAATGGGTTTTATCTCTATACAATCGACGTTAATTCCTGCCATTTGCGTAGCATTTGTCGGTAGTTATTTTGGTTCAAAATTATTGGGAAAAACAACAATGAAATCGGTTCAATACCTGGTGACATTCTTATTGTTTATCATGGGGCTATTATTAGTATTTGGCTTCCTTTAATCCTTATATTCACCGAAAATCTCAATTACTTTTGCATATCGGTAATCAAAAATTTCGTTAAGTTTCTTTTGAACAATTATCGGGTTTGCCAGTTTTCCAAATATTCCAAAAGGAATTTCATATGAAACGATATCATTCATTTCGACACCTCCAGAAACTTCTTTGAAATGATGTTCGTGGTGCCAGATTCGATAAGGTCCTTTTCTTTGTTCATCTACAAAATATTTCAGTTCCTCAACATGAGTAATTTCGGTTATCCATTTCATGGGCAGGTTGAAAATTGGCCTCACACGATATTCAATCATTAATCCTGGATACATTTTTTCCGGCACATCGAAAAGAACATCAAATCCCATGTAATTCGGTGTAATAAGTTTTAAATTACTGGGTGAGGAAAAAAAATCCCAACATGTTTGTAAATCTGTTGGAATGATTTGCTTAGTTTTTAGTTGAAACATTTAGTTTATTTATTGAGTAACAATCAAAACTTGAAATTGGTTTAAATAACAATTCGATTGGAAATTACTACTACCTTTATTGAATGGAAATGGAATCTTATTATTCGGATTTAATTCGTTATTTTTCAGAAAGGATTATCCTTTCTGAAAGCGATATTAAACTGATTATTTCAGCCTATGAATTGCGGATTTTAAAGAAAAAAGAATTTTTGTTTCATCAAGGTGAAGTATGCCGCCATGAAGCATTTGTGATCAAAGGGGCTTGTAAATTGTATTATTCCGACCTTAAAGGAGCTGATCACATTTTATATTTTGCTTTTAAAGATTGGTGGGTTGGAGACGTTGCTTCTTTTTCCACTCAAGAACTAGCCGCAATGTCTGCTCAAGCATTGGAAGAAACATATATTTTAACTATCAATGCGCAAAGAAAAGAGGCACTATTCGCTCAAGTACCCCAATTAGAACGCATGTTCCGAGTTATAACTCAACGAACTTTATCGGTTCTTCAAAAGCGCTTTTTTTTAACGATGAGCAGTGGAGCTCGAGAACGCTATTTACAATTAATTGAACGCTACCCAACGATTGAACAATTGGTTCCTCAGTATCAAATAGCATCTTATTTAGGGATTTTTCCAGAATCATTGAGTCGACTCAAAAAACAATTACATGAAAAAACCATTTGATTTTCCTATAGCATATTTTAATAGCAATGATGGCTCTTCTATGCTTGCTTTCGGAGAAAAGGAAAGCCTTACAATAACGGATGGAAATTCGTGGGATTTATTGGATGAATTTCTAGTAAAGCATGCTACCAATTATGTTTTTGGTTGCCTCAATTATAACCTTAAAAATGAAATTGAATCGTTGAGCACTCGAAATAAAGATCAACACGATTTTCCAATGGTACAATTTTTTGTCCCAACTTGTGTGGTCAAATTGGATCATGAAAATTTCGAATTTTTACAAGGAGAGAAAACTAATGCAAATTTTGAATTCCTGAATTATTTTCTAGAAGAGGAAACGGATCAGAATTTTCATGAGTTGAAAATAAATTGGAAATCCCGAACCACAAAGGATCGTTATTTGAATAACGTGGTTGAATTAAAAAAACATATTGCCAGGGGAGATATTTATGAAGTTAATTATTGTCAAGAATTTTTTGCTGAAGATGTTTCAATTGATTACCCACTTGATTTATACTTTAAATTGAACGAAATAACGAAAGCGCCCTTCTCTGCATTTGTTCAAATAAATGATAACACCATTTTTTGTGGTAGCCCTGAAAGATATTTAAAAAGAACTCAAAATAAAGTTATTTCACAACCGATTAAAGGTACAGCAAGGAGAAATTTTGATACATTAAGGGATCTTGAATTAGTTGAAAATCTTCGTGCTGATGCAAAAGAACGTGCAGAAAATATTATGATTGTTGATTTGGTTCGCAATGATTTAGCAAAAATAGCCCTCCCAAACTCTGTTCTGGTGGATGAATTATGCGAAGTTTATTCTTTCGAAACTGTCCACCAAATGATATCAACTATTTCGTGCGAAATAGACAATAAAACATCGTTTACTGATATAATCAGAGCAACTTTTCCAATGGGCTCTATGACGGGTGCGCCTAAGCTTAAAGCAATGCAGTTGATTGATCAATTTGAAGATTTCTCGCGTGGAATCTATTCAGGAACAGTTGGTTATATTGCGCCAAATGGCGATTTCGATTTTAATGTGGTCATTCGCAGTATGATTTACAATACTAAAACTAATTATCTTTCTTGTCCTGTTGGTGGAGCAATCACGATCGATTCTGATCCAGAAAAGGAGTATGAAGAATGTCAAATTAAAATTTTCCGTATTTTAAATGTGTAATGCAATCGATTCAAAAAGCTATTAAAGAGATTCAAGAAAAGCTAGGTTCTATACCTGTTTTTGTGGCAGTTAGTGGTGGTGTAGACTCTATGCTGCTCCTTGATCTTGTAAAAGATTGTTTCTCAGTGGTAGCATTACATGTGAATTATCATTTACGAGGAAAAGAAAGCGATTTAGATGAAGAATTAGTGCGTCAATTCTGTTTAAATAAAAATATTCGATTGGTCGTTTATAACTATAATTTGGAAACAGAATTAAAGGATAAAAAATCAAATCTACAAAATCGTGCCCGCGAAATTCGCTATGAATTTTTTAGACAACACTTGGAAAAAACTCCGAATTCATACTTATTTGTTGGGCATCATGCTGACGATCAAATTGAAACATTTTTTATTCAATACCTTAGAAATGCTGGAATTGCTGGTTTATCCGGAATGAAGGAAATTTCAACCCGTATAGTACGTCCCTTTTTGCCATTTACAAAAGTTCAACTAACGACTTTTGCCCAAGAAATAGGCCTACACTGGAGAGAAGACGAATCGAATAGCAAGAATGATTACTTGCGGAATAAATTGCGAAATCAAATCTTACCGGCCATTCAAATTGAAATTCCGGCCATTCAAAGCTCCGTTTTAATTCTGATGCGTTGTTTGCAAGAAAATCAAATTCGATTAGAAACGGAAGCAATCAGATTAGTAGAAACGATTAAAGAATCTGGAACCCTTGATTTAGATAAAATCTCACTCATCGATGCAACTCTAACGGTAGAGTTATTTCACCAATTGGATATTTCAACTACTTATTTGTTGGAGTGGAATAAGTTGATTGATTCACAAAAAGGTTCGAAATTAATCTTGCAGAAAAGTAAATTGTTAACTGCAGTTATTCGGGATGAAAAAACGTTTTATTTTAAATTTGTGCATGACACCAAAATAATCGAACCACAATTTCGTGCCTTTTCAGTTGCAGTGCTCCCTAACGAATTTTCTAAGTCAATTATTTTTTTAGATAAACAAAAAATCAAGGGTGAAATTTCCATGCGATTGTGGGAAAATGGTGATAGAATCTATCCGCTTGGTCTAAACGGATCTAAACTAATAAGTGACGTTTTGACTAACTTAAAAGTTCCACATGTCGATAGAATCAATCAATGGTTGTTAGTTGATGAGGAAAAAATCTTAGCCTGTGTGCATCATTGTCTTGACCGTAGGGCAATCGCAAATCAAAGCACGAGTGATATTTTATGTATTGAAATACAACATTAATAACGAATTCACTAGTTCCATTTGAAATAAGAACGAAAGAAAAGCGTTACTTTTGAGTTATGAAATGGTTGTTTTCACTTTTCTTATTCGGATTATTCTTTGATCAATTAAGTGCACAACGAAATGTGAAGGATTCGGCTATCGCCACCCCTTGGGTCGGAGTTCATTACGGAGGAAATAGCACGTCGGCAGATTTGGCAGATCGATACGGGTATTTGAATCACATCGGAATTATAGCGGGTTACAAAACAGCCTCCAATTGGTATTTTGGATTAGAAAGTAATTTTATGTTTGGCAATCAAGTACGTATACCTGGTCTATTAGATGATTTAACTGATTCATATGGGAATGTAACTGATGTAAATGGAGATATTGCTCGTATTTATGTGTTGCCTCGCGGAATAAACATGAATGCTTCTATTGGAAAAGTAATTTCTGTACTAAGTCCAAATCGAAATTCTGGAATTTTCATAAATGGAGGATTGGGGTATCTAATTCATCACATGAGAATCGAATCGAATGACCAAGTCATTCCTCAATTGGAATTGAATTATAGAAAGGGATATGATCGATTAACGGCAGGGGTGAATTTCCATCAATTTATCGGTTATGCTTTCATGGCGAACGGTGGGTTTTACAATTTTTATGGTGGGTTTTACGCGCAAGAAGGTTTCACAAAAAATTTAAGAACCATTAATTTTGATGAGCCAGACATTCCGGTTTTTAACAAAACACGATTAGATGTTCAGTTTGGCTTTCGATTAGGTTGGATGATTCCTTTTTACAAACGTAAGCCAAAAGATTTTTACTTCAATTGATGCAAATTCTTTATAATTTATCAATAGTTTTATTTGGTAAAGCCATACAAATCGCTTCCACTTTCAATAAAAAAGCAAATTACTGGATAATTGGAAGAAAAAATTGGAGACAGAATTTACCAAAAATAGATTCAAGTAAAGACTTAGTTTGGTTTCATTGTGCTTCTCTAGGAGAGTTTGACCAAGGATTACCAGTTATGAAAGAGTGGAAAGCACAAAATCCTGACTGTTACATTCTTGTTTCCTTCTTTTCACCTTCCGGAATGAAGCATTATCAGAAACGAAATCATTGTGCGGATTATGTTGTGTATTTACCGTTAGACATCCCAACAAATGCTAAATATTTCCTCAATTATTTTAATCCAAAGGCTGTTTTTTTTGTGAAATATGAGTTTTGGGTAAATTACATTTCAACGGCACATAAAATGCAGATTCCGCTGTATTCTATAGCAGGAAATTTCAGAGAAAACCAACATTTTTTTAGTTGGTATGGCTCGTTTTTTAGAAGTGTTTTGAAGCGGTTTACTTATTTTTTCGTGCAAACCGAGAACTCTATGAACTTATTACAATCCATTGGAATAATAAATGTTCAAGTTACGGGGGACACTCGATTTGACGCAGTTTTAGAAACAAAAAATCAGTTTGTTAATCAAATTAAAGAGGAGCAACTTAATGATGATTGGACAAAATTTGAAAGGTTTCTGCAGGGTGAAAAAGCAATAATTATTGGTAGTTCATGGCCTTCTGAAGAAGATATCATCATTCCTTATATTTTAAAAAACAAGACGACAAAATTCATTCTTGCACCCCATGATATTTCTGAGGATCACATTTTGAAAATCGAACAGGTATTAAACAACCAATCTATTCGATTTACGCGATTTATTAGTGATCATTCTGATGTTAATTGTTTAATTCTTGATACAATTGGACATTTATCAAAAGCATATTATTTTGCTAAAATAGCTATTGTGGGAGGTGGGTTTTCTGGCAAATTGCACAATGTGTTAGAGCCAGCTGTTTTTGGCTTACCCGTATTGTTTGGTCCTAGACATCATCGCTTTCCAGAGGCTAATTTATTAATTTCAAATAATATTGGGTTTGAATTTAGAAATGAAAATGAATTAGAAGAAAAATTAAATAAATTGATTCTTAAAAACCCAATTCGAACATTCGAAATTCAATCATTCATTGCAACACAAGCTGGTGCAGCGACGAAAATTGTTTCATCTATTAGAAATGGGCTCTAATCCTTATTTCTTTTTCTTGGTGAAATCCATATTATAAGTTAAGCCCGTCAATAAGGTATGATTTCGTTCTGTTTTTATCCCATCTGATTTTATCACATATTGATTCAAGTAGCCTATTTGAATGTTGAAATTATTATTAAATCTCCATCCTAGGGCAGTGTTAAACCTATTTTGGTCTATAACATTTTTTCCAATTCCCTTCCCAAAACCAATGAACACCTCATTATTTAAATTTAAAAAAAGTGTATTGTTTTGCATCTTTTTTTTGGTTAATGGAATAAAAACAAGAGCGCGATACCTAACCCGTTGTCTGAAAATATTGTCACCTTTCACTAGATCTCCTGAGCTGTTTTTCAAGTAATTCTCTCTGAAACGTTTTTCAAGTCTATAGCGGTGTTGGATATCAATCGTCCGGAATTTACCCTCAATTTTACTTTTCAAGTTCAATTGTTGCCAAATACGATTTTCATTGTAGTCTCTTAATACGGGTTGATCACCATAGGGAAAAGTGACAATTTAAATTCCCCCTTTAGTTCTTTAATATTAAAAAATTATTGCTTTTTAAGTATCTCTTGTATTTCTGGTTTCGGTGTAAGTGTTTAAAACTTCTATTCCCCGTTCCTTTTTAAATTTCGACGTTTATAAGCCGGGTTGAAAGTAAACACTTCCGTGAATTTCAATAAAATGTCATTTCTCACTGCCTAAAATTAGTTACAATATTTTAATTGATCAAATTACTTTACAATATCATTTCATTCCCTATTTATTATTAGAAGAAACGCATGAAAAAATCGTTTGTTCACGCAACAAATGTATATGAATAATAGGATTGATTAAAATATTTACTGTTAATTTTCAGGAAATAATTTTCCGGGATTTAAAATGTGGTTGGGGTCAAAAATGGTTTTAATGTTTTTCATTAGATTAATTGTTACTTCAGTAAAAGCGATATCCATGTAGTTTTTTTGGACAAACCCAATACCATGTTCACCTGAGAGGGTTCCACCTAGCTGTACGACTTTTTCAAAAAGTTCCCGAATTGCTTTTGGAAGCTCGCTTTCCCATGTTTCGTCCGATAGATTTCCTTTTAGAATGTTTACGTGCAAATTACCATCGCCCGCATGGCCATAACAGATCGATTCAAATCCATATTTTTTACCAATTCGTTTAACTTCTTTGAGGAGATTAGGTAATTCAAATCGGGGCACGACCGTATCTTCCTCTTTATAAATTGAATGTGTCTTGACAGCCTCACCAACTTTTCTACGCAATTGCCAAAGAGCATCTTTTTGCGCTTGGTTTTCAGCAAATAGAATATCATCGGTATCAAATTTTTCAAGTACAGCCATTATTTTTTCACATTCAGCCATCAGGTAATCTAATTCAAAACCATCTACTTCAACCAGTAAATGAGCCAGGTGATTATCTTTTACCTCAATATTCGAGTCTCCAACTGATTTTTTAGCCAACTGTAACGCATCTCTTTCCATAAACTCAAGTCCGCTGGGAGTGATTCCTGCTTGAAAGATAGCAGCAACTGCTTCACATGCTTTTGTTGCATTGTAGAATGGCACCAGCATCAATAAATCTTGGGTGGGGTGGGGAATGAGTTTTAAAACAATTTTTGTAACAATTCCCAATGTTCCTTCTGATCCAACAATGAGTTGAGTTAGATTGTATCCCGTTGCATTTTTCAACACATTGGCTCCTGTCCAGATAATTGATCCGTCGGTCAATACCACTTCAAGATTTAACACATAATCTTTTGTTACACCATATTTTACTGCTTTTGGCCCCCCTGAATTTTCTGATATATTTCCACCAATGAAACAACTTCCTTTGCTTGCGGGATCTGGAGGATAAAACAATCCTTTTTCTTTTACGGAATCTTGTAATACTTGTGTAATAACACCAGGTTCAGTTATTACTTGATGATTCTTTTCGTCGATTTCAATGATTTTATTGAAAAGTTCCATGCTTAATAATACACCACCATAGATGGACAATGCACCTCCGCTCAATCCTGTTCGTGCTCCAGCTGGTGTAACGCATATATTTGTTGAATTACAGTATGAAAGAATTTTTGAAATTTCTTGTACTGTATTAGGTTTTATTACAACCTCAGGAGTAAAAGACAAATCTTCTGTCTCATCGTGTGAATATTGGTGTAATATTTCAGAATCATCTTGAACTCGTGTGCCACAAATCTCTTTGAAAAAGGAAATATGTTCTGAGTTGATTTTCGTGTATTTTTTCATAATAATAGATCAAAATAACGATTAGGGGTGAATAACAAATAGGGATTTTGGAACGATTTTATAGTTAAAATCAATAAATTCATTTTTACTGCCTTCTCCGTCCATTTCGAAATAGAGACTATCTGCTGAAAATTGAATTTCAGTAAATTGCTTTATCGTCACATACTTTGAGTCATTAGATTTACCAACTAAAAATCTAATTACCTGAAAAGGAAAATCAATTACGCTTGCTTTTTTTACCAATATTAACTCCAGAAGTCCGTCCGCAGCATGTGATGTGGGGGAGATTTTAAATCCATTTCCATATTCCTTCGTATTTGCAACTGTTACCATCAAATAATTTTCGGTTTTATCACCGAATGTAACAGAAATTCCTTTATATGAAAAATAGGATCTCATAATCAGGATGAGGTACTTGATTAATCCTCTGAGTTTATTATTCACCATGTCAAATGCAATTTTGGCATCATATCCAATTCCAGCAACTTGAATAAATGGAATGTCATTTACCAAACAGGTGTCAATTTTAGAAAAGTTTCCCTCGTTGATCACATGAATACTTTTCTTGACATTTTCTGAAATATTAAAATGCCGTGCAAATCCATTTCCTGATCCGCAGGGAATAATGGCGAGTTTGACATCAGAATGAATTAGTGCAACAGCAATTTCATGAACAGTTCCATCGCCTCCTACTGCACAAATCACATTGACTTTTTGAGTTATTCCTTGTTGAGCAATTTCAGTGGCATGCCCAAGGTAGTTCGTATAAATAACCGAAACGTTAAATTTGAGTTTGTCTACGTACTTCCGGATTAGGGTTTCAATTCGTTTCTTGTTAGAAATTCCTGATGTCGGATTAATAATAAACCAAATTTCTTGTTTCATAATTCCTTTTACATATCCCCACCACCTTCTCCTCCCGGTAGTTTTTTGGTGTTCAATTCTAGTTTCCCAAATTTATAACTCGCTGAAAAATATACTCGTCGTGTCATCCATTTGAAATTTGATGTTTGCTCTACTGTTGGTCTGTCCACGAGGAAATAAAATCCTTGAACATTAAAAACATCAGAAACTCGCGTGCCAATTGTCCATTTCCCATTCCCTAAACGTTTTTCAAATGCTATATCAGTAGGTCCTTGTCGCTGTGCAATTCCTTGAACAGTAACCCTCTTCCCGTTGTAAGTGAAACTTACTTGAACAGAGGCTGTTTTTTTCCAAAATTCAATAGATGAATTGAGTTTGAAGTTATGAAAATAACCTTGTCTATTTGGTAATGATTCTTGATTCGTAATATACCAAATATAATTTCCATTCCAAGATAGTGAAGCCTTCCACCAAGAGGTTGGTTTAACATTTAATACGATTTCAGAACCTAAACTGTGTGTTTCGGCAATATTCATAAAGGTTACGGCGCTCGTGTTATTTTCGTAATATTCTTTCACTCGACTAATTACTCCTTTCGAACGACGGTAATAGATGCTCGATGTAATGCTATATTTTTTACGTTCTTGAATAAATCCTAAATCATAGGAGTCTGTGTATTCAGGCTTTAAATAAGGGTTTCCCGTTCGCAAATTGAAAGGATCTGAGTAGTTGGTAAATGGATTCATGTCCGCAGAGGAAGGACGAGTGATTCGTTTACTATAACTCAAACTAAATTCTGATTTTGGGACAATTTCGTAGCGAATATGAGCGGATGGAAAGATGTTGAAATACGGTGGGTTGTTTATGTCGATTCCTTCAGAAACAAGACTTGGAAGTTGATAGGCTTGTTCTATACGAAGTCCACCTTGGTACTTGAATTTACCCAATTGTTGTCCAAAAACTCCGTAAGCACTAAAAATTCGTTCTTTATATTGATATAAAAAATTGGCAAGCGTATCTTGCATGAATTGATTGAGAGAATAATCAAAAGCTTCTGAGTATGTATTCACTTGTTGATTCCTAAGAATTGTTTTTAAACCTGTTTCCATTCGTGCTGAAATTTTTGGGAAAAGCAAGGTTAAATCCGCTTGAATGGTTGTAATATTATTCTTCTCTTTATTATTTAGATGTTGTTTTAACGGATTAACACCAATAGAAGGAACTGAATCTGGTTCAAAGTAGTTTTCTTGGTAATACCCTTGGATTCCTTCCTTTCCTAAGGATTGAGTGGCATCTAGCACAAAATTGCCTCGATCTTTCTTCAAATCATACCGATAATTGACATTGAAATCTAAGTTTTGTTGCTGTGATGGATCGTAACTAGTTCTTTGCCAAAAAGCCGTTCTGTTAGCGAGAGAGTCATAAACGGAATTCCAGAGATCGCCGGTTCTGTCCCGAACTCCAATGCTTCCTGTAGCTGAAACACCTAATGTTTGACGATCTTTGAGGTTGAAATCAGCACCCGTTCTAAAAGTATGACCAGCATTTAAATCAGTACCAGTTCTAATTTGATTCAAAATAAATCTACTACCATCAAAATTTAATTGGTTAATGTAGGAATCATTGTTTCGAAATCCATCTAAATAACGATAACTATAAGTTCCGTAAACGTTGTAAGCACCATTTCGATAACTTAACGATAAATTTGATTCAGCCACATTGCCGTTTCTAATATTTCCGGATGCTAAATTGGTTGAGACCAGTCCATTGAATCCTTTCAACTTATTCTTTTTCAGTACAATATTTATGATTCCTGAGTTTCCGTCAGGATCGTATTTGGCGGATGGGTTTGTAACAATTTCTATGCGTTCAATTGAACCAGCGGGTAAGGCATCCAACAATGTTTTTCCATTTCCTCCAGCAATGGAGCTTGGTCTTCCGTCTATCAAAACAGTTACCGTTCCCTCGCCACGAAGCGAAATCTTTCCTTCTTGATCCAATTCAACAGAGGGGAGTCTTGTTAAAATATCATTTGCTGTCCCACCTTTAACGGATAGATCTTCACCAACATTATAGATTTTTTTATCGATCCCGGCCTTTAATACATCCAAATTTCCTACCACTTCAAACTCTTTCAAATTTGTTGTAGATGCGGCAAGTTTAATCGTTCCGAGGTTGAAAACCTTTAAATTGGTAGTTATACTAATGTCTTTGATCGTATCGGTCTCATAACCGGTAAAAGAACAGATGGCGTAAAAAGTTCCTTGTGGTACATTCTCCAAATTGATTTTACCAAAATTATCTGTAAATATACCAACAACAACTTTTGATTCATTTGATTTAAATAGTCGAAATGAAACGTATTCAAGCGCTTTGGAGGATGTTGCATCAATGATTTTTCCTGTAATTAAGCCGTCGTCTTGCTTGGTTGGTTTTTGAGCTACTATAGCAATAGAATTAAGAGCAATAAAAAGGAGCAGAAGGCTTTTTTTCATGAAAATGTTTGAAACACAAAAATACCGAACTATTTCGTATCAATCATCCCTTTTTTAGTCCTTTTTTATCGTTTCCATTTCGGTTGGGACTGCCTCAGGTAATACCTTTCCTTTAATAGTTAAAACAATAGGCTCGGTTCCTTTAATGATTACAGTCATTGTTTTTGTAAAATCACCAACTCGTTTAGTGTCGTATTTCGCAATTAGTTTCTCTTTTTTTCCAGGTTTAATGCTGTCTGAAGGGAAATAGGGGGTAGTGCATCCACAAGAGCGTTTTACGTCTTCAATTTTCACATATTCCTTCGATGTATTTTTAAAAGGGAATTCAAATGTGAAATCAGATCCATAGGGAATTGAATTATTTTCAATCATTAATGTGTTGAATTTTAATTTCGGTTCCGTTTGACAAAAAGTTATAGTGGTTAAACTAATGAAAAACATAATGAATAGGGCTGATTTCATGGTCTTTTTTTGTCAAATATATTTTATTCGATTCCACCCAACAAAACATTAACGCTTTCTTAACATTACAAGCCAACTCCATTTAAATTCAATGGTTTACTAAACGGGTTAAATTTCAGCGTCAATCGGATGCTATTACCATATTTGACTGATAAGTCTCCTAATCCTGAGCTTTGCACAATTGGGAAATAAACCCCTAACAAAGAACCCAAACGAATCCCAAGACCTGCGTTGTATGCGTAATTTAAAGTGTTACCGTCAAAAAATGCACCTCCATCACAGAATGCTCCTAGGAATCCCAATTTCGGAATAGGAAGTGCAGCATATACATTTCCGGTAGCCATCCAGAATGACGTTGTTCCATATGTACTTGTGCTATTGAATCCACCAAAATTGTTGTTTCTTATGTAGGAGTTTGGGTTGAAACGATTAAAATAATATTCTTCCATAAATAAATCTTGTTTACCATCCGCTCCGCTCAAAGCCATTTGATAATATTGAGAACCAATACCCGAACCATTTGAATAAGCAAGGTTGTTACCGAAAAACCCTCGGACGTTAAGCCATCTTTTCATTTCCCCTTTTAAATAGCGAAAACTATAATCTGTTTGAATGGATATACGACGAAGGACGTCTGCATTGTTATCCATGTTGTGCATTTCATCATATCGTAACTGAGTTTTAAAACGGTGGTCTTGGGTTTGAAATCCTAATTCATACCAAGCAAATCCACCAAGTAGCAAGAGTGAATTATCGCCTCTTACTTCATTTCGAATAGCCATTGAAACTTTCCCTGAGTGATTAAATATTCCATTTTTTGTCCGATTTCCAAATTTTGATTGCAGGAAAATCGATCCAAAGTTTAAACCAGATTCCCAGTTCTCAAAATTACCGTCCGCCTTAAATCGCTTGATATTAGCACCAAACGTTATGTTTTTAAAATTTGATTTTGGCAGAAGAGTATGTGATAATTCGGCAATTCCTGCAAGGCTTTTATTTCCAAACGAATACATAGGAGCTATTAAATACTGAGTTTCTCTTAGTGGTATTGCCACATTATGGAAAGCAATTCCCAACATTAGTTTATCTTCTTGATTGCATGCTATTATCGGGGTGTAAAAATTGTTGTACCGGAAATTATCTTGGTCACCAAGCAAAAACTGAAACCTTGGTTTTTCCATTTTCGGAAAAAGTGATTTTGAAGACCAAAAGTTATTTTGCCGATTCATTTCAGGGATCTCTCTTCCAGCATCAATCGCTACTTTTGTTATTGACGTTTTATTGGTTTTTAGTTCAATTGTTTTCTGTCCGGGTTCTATCCAAACTGTTTCAACAATTGAATCACCCTTGAAAACATTTACCTCAATTGGTCCATTCACTTGTCCAACATTTTTAACCTTTACGGTTGTATTGCCGTTTTTAGCATGGTGTACATATTGGATTTTATAATCAACGTGATTGGTCGTTTTAATTAGGTCATCGAATAGCCAAGTTAAGTTTTTCCCGGAAGTAGATTCCATTGATTTACGCATGTCATTTGGCTGTGGGTGTTTGAATTTCCATTCATCAAAATAGGCTTGCATGCATTTATTAAAGATTTCATCTCCTAAATAGTCTTTTAGATAATAGAAAATCAATCCGGTTTTTTGATACATGATAAGGCCATAATTGGTTGGAGTAAATTCTGCAGAATGAGTTTCAATGGGTTGATCAGTACTAAAATGAGCCAAAACTTTATATAAGTAATCTCCTTGCGCGCGGTAATCCAAGTTATCCATATGAATGAATCTGCCAGCAATTTGTTCCGATGTAAAAGCATTATTCGGATACTTGGTTTGCATGTAACGCACTTCATTTAGTGTATTCATTCCTTCGTCCATCCAACCATGCACACGTTCGTTAGATCCTAAAATTCCATAAAACCAGTTGTGTCCTACCTCATGAACAATAACAGTCTCAAGCGAACGTGCATTTCCAGTAGATCCAATAACAGTAACATTTGGATATTCCATCCCTCCTCCAGCGCTTATTGTTCCATCCACAGCCGTAACTTGATTGTACGGATAATCTCCGTTCCACAAGGAATAATAATACGTGCCATCATTGATATATTCAATTGCCCGTTGCCACAAAGAAGCATTTTGAGGTGTAAACATGGCCCAAGAAGTAACATATCGTTCAGAATGTGGAAGTTTTACCTCGCCTTTTAAAACTAGGTATCGCTTATCAGCAAACCAAGCGAAATCATGAACTTTTGATTGCGTAAAACGAATTGTTTTAAATTCAGTATCTGATTGTGGAAAAGCCATTTGCTCTTTGTTTTCACTCGAATATTTGGCAATATTTTTTTCTGTTTCTTTGACTTTTTCTTTAAGGAAGTCTTGTTCAGATGAAGTTTGTAAATCACCCGTCGCGCCTACTACGTAATTTTTGGGAAGTGTAATAGATACATCATAGGAACCATATTCAGAATAAAATTCTCCTTGATTCAAATAGGGCATTTGATTCCATCCGTTTTTGTCATAAACCGCTGGTTTGGGATACCATTGTGTGATTTGATAGGATTGACCAATGTGACCCAATCGTGAAATACTACCACTTGGAATTTTTACTTTGAATGGCGTTGAAATCAGAATTTTCTCACCAGATTTTAATGGTTGAGGTAGATAAATCAACGCTATATCAATATGTTCCGCATCTAATTCCCATTTTAATTGCTGACCATTAGATTGAAAGTTCAAAGAATCAATATACCCTTTGATGGAATCTGCACCGAATTTTAATTCAGTTTCACCATTTTTATACAATTGTTTTGCTAGTGCTGTATTTTCATTTTTGTAGGCATTAGCCCAAAGATGAATATATATTTTGTCTAATGTGCTAGGAGAATTGTTGACGTATTCAAATTCCTCGTTTCCTCTAATTATATGGTTTTTATCATCTAATTTAACTGAGATTTTGTAATTCACCTCTTGTTGCCAATAGGCTTGACCAAAAGAATTATTGAACAGTGCGAGCAAAAGAAAAGAGAATAATAAACGCATATTTTTTAAAATTTGAACATTAGACTAATTTTCGTAAAATTTGTTACGAATGATGTAAAAATACAATTATTTTTGTGTCAAAATTAATCCATGAAAATTGCTGTCACAATATTGTTTTTAGCCTTGATCTCTTATTCTTGTACTAACATTGAAAAAGAAGCTGAAATGCTTGCAGATTATTGTTATTGCCAAACCACTCAAGCAAAAACGCAAGCAGAAAAAAACCAAGCGAAACGCAATTGTAATGACATGAAAAATCAGATTGAAAAGCAACACGGTAAAGACCTAAGTAAGGTTTCAGAAGAAGAAAAAGAGCTGTTTAATGAAGTTTTTTTCAAACGTGTTAATGAATGTAAATAACCTTAAATTTCTCTAATGTCTTTCAAGTTAAGCTGTAACGTTTCCTTTTCTCTGAAGACATTCGTTTCCAATGTATAGGCTAATTGAAAAGGTAACCCATCCGCCACCAATATTTCTTTATCCGCCATATTGAATCCAATTGCTTCCATCGTTAAGTCATGGTTTGGTTGGACAACGGTAAGTTTTAAATGAGCATCATTTAAGAGGCGAAAATTTTTAGTGTAAACGTTTTCAGAAACAAATACGGGTTTCATATTGCCAGGGCCAAAGGGTTCAAAATGATCTATAATTTTTTTGAATCGAGGGATCTTTAATCTATTTTCATTCGGTAAAAATAATTCGTTGAATGCTATTTCTGCATCAATCATTTGGCTTGGATAAATTGTTTTATTCTGTAATTTTTCCTGAGTGACCTCCTCAAAAAGCACAACAAACTTTTGTAGATTTTCTTCTTTAAGTGTTAATCCAGCAGCGTGTTTGTGTCCACCAAATTGCTCGAGTAAATGAGCACATTCATCTAATGCTTGGTGTAAGTCAAAATCTTCAATGCTACGCGCAGAGCCAGTAATTAATCCATTTGATTTTGTTAAAACAATCGTTGGTTTATAATGGGTTTCTATTAATCGTGATGCGACAATTCCCACAACTCCTTTGTGCCAATGAGATTGGTAAACCACAGTCGATTTTTTGATAGAAGAATTGGAGTCTAATTCAATGATTTTTAGTGCTTCTTGCGTAATTTCTTGATCAAGTTTTCTTCTGTTTTGGTTGTCCAAATGAATATCTTGTGCCAATTGATTCATTTCTGTTCTATTTGTCGAAATCATTAATTCAACCGCGTATTTTCCACTTCGTAGTCTTCCAGCGGCATTAATCCTCGGGGCAATGATAAAAACAACATCAGTAAGGGTTAGAGGAAAGTTTTTTTTCGCAAGCGTAATTAATTCTTGAAATGCAACACGCGGTTTTTCATTCAGTTTTTTAATTCCATGATAAGCCAAAATTCTATTTTCACCAATTACAGGAACGATATCCGCACCAATGCTAATGGCGACCAAATCCAACTGATTGAATAACAGTCCTTCCTCCCATTTGTTAGTAGTATATAGCGCTTGCATTACTTTAAAACCAACGCCACATCCACATAATTCCTTGAACGGGTAGGGGCAATCTAACCGCTTTGGGTCCAAAACAATACAATCAGGGATAATTGGTCCAGGTTGGTGATGATCACAAATGATAAAATCTACTGAATATTGTTTTGCGTAATCTACAAGATCGATCGATTTTATTCCGCAATCCAAGGCAATTATCAATGAATAACCTTCTTGAATCGCAAAATCAATTCCTTGTTTGCTAATTCCATAGCCCTCAGTATAGCGATCTGGTATGTAAAATGAAATGGATTGATAAAAAGGGATTAAGCTAAGATAGACTAGGGCTACTGCCGTTGTTCCGTCCACATCATAATCGCCAAAAAGTAAGATTTTTTCATTAGAGGAAATGGCATGATTAATTCTTTCAATTGCTTCCTTCATATCTTTCATCTCAAATGGATCATGAATTTCTTCCATTTTTGGCCTTAAAAACGATTCTGCTTCTGCCTTGGTCGTAATTCCTTTTTGGAGCAATAATCTTGCAACAATTGAATCTACATGTAGTTCTTGTTTCAATCGTTCAATTTCTTCCGCAGCGGGGGTAGATTTCAGTAACCATTTTTTATTCATTCTTTACAATTTTTACTTTAAGTTACAAAAAATCAGGATCATTGACAAACAACTTCTTGTAAAATTTCAGTATTTGTAAAATATAAATAAGCTTTAATATTTGGTAGGTTCATTGCCCTGAGGGCCGAGGCATAATCGCTAATTTGTTTCAAGTATTTTGGATTTTCTGCGCCTGTTTTAAAATCAATAAGGATTGTTTTATCTGATTTTAGAATGAGTTTATCAGGTCTTTTGATGCTGTCTCTCGCAACAATAATAGGGATTTCATTTAACACCGTTTGTGCATCTAATAAAATTCCTTGTGATTTCATTAATTCAAAGGCACGCAAAGCTTTTGTTTTTAATTCAACCTTTAATTTGACTGGTATTTCATCTTGAAGGATTAGGGTTTCCAGCACAGAATCAATTTGCTCGGTAGAATCACACGAAGACATAAGGAGGTGAAAAGCATTACCAAATTTCTGTTCCATAGATAATTCGTTCAATAATTCATCTTGTCTTATAGCGATATCAGGAAACCATAAATTATCAGAAACAATGGTTGGTTCAAAAAAATCAGATTCAACAATTGGAGTATTTTTTCCTTGGTGTTTGGGGTTTATGCCCTCGGTACCTTGTTTATGAACAATAGTTTCCTCTGCAATGTTGGTGTTTAATTTTTTAAGTGTTGAATGAATAAGACTACCCAAATTAGTGCTTTGGAAATAATTCAACACATAAAGTCGTTCTCTCGCTCGCGTGAATGCTACATAGCAAAGATTCACTTTATCCGTTAAAATCTGACCACTTTCCTGTGTATATGCATCTGCTATTTCTTGAATGGGTGAGTCTTTTGATAGACTGGAATAAAGGAAATTGTCATTCACTTCTACTAACTGTTTTGACCAAGCTTTCACTTTTAAATCAAAATCGATATCCGGTAATATGACAACAGGAAATTCAAGGCCTTTCGCTTTATGAATGGTCATCAATTTAATTGAATTATCAGATTCAGGTAATTGAACGGACATTTTTTCATTGTGTTTTGAATAGTAGTCGATAAACCCCCTCAAATCACTTGAGTTATTTTGCTCGTATTGGAACACTACATCCGCCAAGTGATGTAAATAGGCATTTTTCTCTTCGAACCACCCCATTTTTCGATAAAAATGTTGAATCAAGCTGTATAATGTTTCATACGCTGCAAAAAACGATTGATTGTCCCCAAAATTTTCTAAAATAAATGAGGAATCGTCAAAGTATTTAACTTTTTTTCCATTGATCTCTTTTTCAACGAAATATTTCCAATAATCAGCTTGCGTTTTATCCGATCGCATACGAAAAAACAGATCCGCAAATTTTTTCATCTCTGTCTTGTTTTTTGGATCTAATCGCCTTTTTAAATAAGAGATTGTAAGTCGGACGCGCGGTTCATTATTCACGAATAAAGAATCACCCGAAACCACGGAAATTCCACGTTTCAATAATTCAATGGCCCAACTATTCAGTTTTTTATTGGTGTCATGCAGAATACAGATATCTCCCCTCTTAAAGTGAGATTGATCGCAATTTTCAATAATTTCCACAAGTTTATCTATCCGATCATCTAAGTCTAATTTTTCTTTATTGGAAACAATCGAAACAAAACCTTCGGATTTTGAGGTGGGGATTTGGCTAACTGGATCGTAGTATTTTTGAGATTTCTCGTTTAATTCTAATTTGAATTGCTCAAAAAAACGATTATTAAAATTTACAACCTCTTGTGCAGACCTCCAATTCTCTAATAAAGGAATTACCACTCCTCTTTGCTCAAAAATACGTGATTTTGCCTCAATCTCAGCTGAATTTTCTGGATTGTAAATGCGCGGTAATTCAACAAATTGTTCAGCTACCCCATTTCTGAACCGATATATCGATTGCTTTGGATCGCCAACAATAAAATTTAGGTGGTTATGCCCGAGAGATTCATCTACGAGGTGTATTAAATTGAGCCATTGCATCCGCGATGTATCCTGAAATTCATCCAATAAATAATGGTTGAATTTCGTACCAATTCGTTCATAAATATAAGGCGCGTGTGAGTGTTGAATAAGTTCTGAAATAAGCTTATTAAATTCGGAAATCTGAATAATTTGTTCTTGTTGTTTTATTTCCTCTAAAAATTGGTGCATAAATTTGAGTAAAGCCATGCTATGGAAATTTTTGCTTAGCATGTTCACCAAGTTGAATGTTCTGAGATTGTCGGTGTAGAAGTCTAAATATTCTCTCAATGCTTGTTGAAATTCAGCAGGAACAAATTTATCCTTTTTGGGTTCTTCTAATAGACTTTTAGCATAACCTTCCGTGACTGGTTGCTTCTCTGCTAACGATTTCAAGCTGTTTAATTTCATGAGTTGATTAAACGCTTTTATTCCGTTCGGGATTTTTTCAGCGGCCATCCCTAATTCGTTCACCAACACATAAACATGAGCGCCTTTCTGAATGTATGCTTTGTTTAGATCATTTCTTTGTTTAATCCAATTATGAAACAATGATTGATTGTATTTCTTTGCCATGATTTTATCCAAAACAGGGAAAACACTTTCTTTTGTTAAAATCTTAGCAAAATCAACTAAAATTGTTTTTACATCCCATTTTTCTCCATCATCGAGGTTACTTTTGGCATAAGAAAACACAATTTCCGTTAGTTCCTCAACGTCTTTTTCACCCACTTTATTCAACAGTTGATCCACTAATTTTTCAATCAATAAATCTGTATTCATTTCAATTTCAAATTGTCCCGGTAAATCAAGGTCTCGACTAAAATTTCGAATGAGTTTTAGGTTAAATTTATCAATCGTCATTACATGAAAATCCTCATAAGTATGCAAAAGAGATTGAAGTGATTTTTGAGCTCGTTTAATAAGGACTACTTTACCAACACCGAGTTCTTCTTCAAGTTTTTCAAATAAAGAAATTGCATCAGGAAGAACTTCCAACTCGATGGACCTTGCCATGACATCTAGTGCTTTAATAACACGTTCTTTCATTTCATTGGCGGCTTTATTGGTGAAAGTCATTGCCAAAATGTGTTTGAAATCTTGGTAAGAATATTCTGTTTTAACGAGTATTTTTATGTATTGAAAAACTAAATTGTACGTCTTTCCACTGCCTGCTGACGCATTTAAAATTAAAAGCGGTTTTTCTGTTTGTTGATTCATCTATTTTCTCGTAAATTCGTGATTGATTTGCTAATGTTCTAAAGATAAGAAAATTTTAAAAAATACATGATGATAAAATTAATTTCAGCAATAATAGTTTTTATGTTTTTGGTTACATCGTGTAAAAAAGATGATGTAACTCCGCCCGCAACCCAATATCTTCAAGTGGATGTAATACCTACCTATACCAATGGTGGTGCTATGAAAATGAATCTTGATTCTGTTTACACCACACCTGAAGGGTACCAAGTTAAATTTACCGATGTAAAGTTCTACACTTCAACATTAAAAAATGAATCTATTAATTTACTTCAGTCATCTCTTTTTGATTATAGAGAAACGGGGGGCATTATGCTCAGAACATCGGGAGATTACACCAAATTCGCTAATTTACAAGGATTTATTGGAGTAGATTCTGTGTTGAATCACTCAGATCCGTCAGCATTTCCAAATGAAAGCCCATTGAATATTAGCAACGCGGGCCCGATGCATTGGGGCTGGAATCCAGGATATATTTTTATGAATATTGAAGGGAAAGTGGATACGATCCCAGACGGAATTAACAACTTAGATCACAGTTTTAGTTTTCACATTGGAACAGATTTATACCGCAGAGATTTCTCGTTTACTAATTTAAATTGGCTTAAGATTTCGGATTCTGAACGAAAATTGAATTTGAAATTGGATCTTTGGAAATTCTTACATAACCCAATAAGTTCAATTGATTTAAAATCTGAATTTTTAACTCATACGGCATCTGGTCAACAGCCATTAACTGAAAAAGTAATTTCCAATTTTCAACAATCTTTACAACCATATTGATGAAATACGCTTTATATATTTTTATTTTATTGGGCGTTTTTCTGGCTTGCAGAAAGGATAAGGTGGGTTATAAAGCAACTCCTTATATTCTTGATATACCTTCCCATTTTCCAGATATGATTATCCCTTCAGATAATCCAATGACAGCTGAAGGAGTAGAATTAGGTCGTTTCCTATTTTATGAAAAGAAATTAAGTGGTGATAATTCAATGAATTGTGCTACGTGTCACATGCCTCAAAATTCTTTTTCAGATCCCAACCAATATTCAACTGGAATTGATGGAATTCAAGGAAATCGACAATCCATGGCATTGATAAATATGGGATGGGAAAATTTCTTTTTTTGGGATGGAGGAAAAACCACATTAGAAAAACAAATTTTGGAGCCGGTAATCAATCCAATCGAAATGCATGAATCTTGGAAAAATGCAGTGAAAAAACTAGATCAGGATATGGCCTATCGAAATATGTTTTTTCGGGCTTTTGGCGAAGGAGGAATTGACTCAACCAAAGCAGCAAAGGCTATTGCGCAATTTATTCGAACACTGATTTCTGGTCAATCTAAATTTGATGTAATGTACAAATACGAAAATAGTATGCCACTAACAGCGGCTGAACAATCTATTTTTCAAACTATTGATGTAGAAGAATGGGCTGGATATGATATTTTTAAAAGTTTAGATGGTGCAGATTGTTTTCATTGCCATAATGGCCCCTTAATGCGTGTAAAGAAATTTAGTAATAATGGGTTACTTCCCAATGCTTTTAAC
>CAMAQX010000008.1 GCA_945860455.1 Lishizhenia tianjinensis | reverse complement strand
CAGCGCTGAATTCACTATGACTCTTTCACTTTTAGCATTAATGGTTTATATTACCTTGAATAGCGTTTTAATTGCTGTCGTTTACCGAAGGTTTATTTTTAGAAATAATTTTATTGAAGAAAAATAAGTCTGGTTTAAAACCAAAGGATAATAGAGTAAGATAATTTCTATTTAATTGGTTGATAGATTTAGGTATTAATTTCTATTCAGCGCACCAAAATCATCTAGCTAAAGACGGTAATTACTTCCAGCACAGAAGCATCAACCAACCCGCAACCAACAGTAACAAGCTAAGAACGAGCACAATTGTCTGTGATATACTTACTATTACTTCTTTCGTATCAGTTGCAGTTTCCTTGGACATTATTGTCATGATCAATCTCAAGTAAATATAAACACCAATTGCTGAGTTAATCAGAGCAAAGACAATCAACCAAGGGTAATAAGACCAAACACTAGAAAACAACATTAATTTCCCAAAAAAACCGGTCATTGGTGGAATTCCCGATGTTGACAACAAAGCAGCAATAGCAACTAATCCGATTAAAGGTTTGCGATACCCAATTCCTTTAAATGAAGCAATTTCATCCGCATCATCATTCACAATCATGGAAATCGTTAATAAAGCAACAACAGAAGTTCCGTAACCTAACATAAAAACCCACAACGTTGAATCGCTTAATGCACTTGGATACAAAATCGCCATTAAAGCATAAGCTCCATTTGTAATACTCGAATAGGCCATTAACCGCTTGAATTTGGTTTGAACTAGGGCAGTTAAATTCCCTATAAACATTGAAATTCCGATTAAGATGGCTATTAAGGTTGACCAGAAATCGTACAACCCACCAAATGCCATGTGAAAAAACTTAATAAATGCATAAATCCCAACTACCTTAACAACGGATGACATATATCCCATAAATACCGTTGGACTACCTTGGTAAACATCGGGTACCCAGAAATGAAAAGGGGCAACACCTACTTTGAAAAGAAAAGACGCTAAAATAAAAATCATTCCAACATACAACATTGCATTTCCGGATGAATTAATCGTTTTAGATAGAATCTCGGATAACTCAAAAGATTGTGTTGCGCCGTATGTTAAAACAACACCAAACAATAATAAACAGGTTGCAAATGCACCCATGAAAAAATATTTTACTGCAGCTTCTGAAGATTCAGAAACCCCTTTTCTTGAACCTGCTAGCACATATAAGGGAATGGATAAAATCTCCAATCCAAGGAAAAACATAAATAAATCGGTAAATCCAATCAGTATAATTCCTCCACAAAGGGAAAATAATAATAAGGCATTATAATCACCGGCATGACTTTTTTCCTCTAAAAATTCTTTTTGTCCAGAAAGTACAATTAAAAGTGTTAGTAAAATAGCCAATACAACAAATCCATTTCCAACTTGATTAAATTCTAATAAATTATATTCCGCCGGAAGTATATTCAATGGATAATGCTGAACAATGGCGGCTCCAATTAAACCAATTACAGAAATGATTGTAGTTAGCTTTGGTTGATTGTAAATACCTAAAAATAAAGCAATAATTCCTGAAAGAAATAATACGATGATAGCCTCCATATTAGTGGGTAGTTGTTTCGTTAAAAATAATAATTAGCTTGTCAAGACTCGGTCCCACAAGATCTGCAATGCATTGAGGAAACAATCCGATTCCAACAATGGCATTGGTTAGTAGAATAAATACTAAAATTTCATTCCAACGCAAATCTTCAAAAGTTTCATTTTTAGGTGCACCAAACATACTTAACTGATATGCCCTTAAGGTATACACTGCACCAAATACAAGCGTAGTGGCAGAAAGTAGTCCAACAGCAAAATGAAATTCTGTCAGTTCTTTCAATAAGGTGAATTCTCCAATAAAGCCTGCAGAAAAGGGCACAGAAACGGATGCAAAAGCAATAATAGCAAACCAAAAACCAAATTTAGGAGCTAGGGTAGCAGTACCTTGCATGTGCGATAACTCACGTGTTTTTAATCGTGATTCAAGAATATCTGCTACTAGGAACAATCCGATGGCGATTAAAGAGTGATTGACAATTTGAATAGATACTCCAACCAGTGCGTCTTTGGTAAATACCATAATTCCAGCTGCTATTAACCCCAAGTGACTTATGGAAGCATAAGCAAATAAACGCTTAATATCTTGTTGTTTAATGCAAATAATTGCAGCGTAAATTATACCAATAACACTTAAAATAATTACTAACCATTTAATTTCAGCGACTCCTTCGGGAACAAGCGGAATCATCCATTTAATCATTCCGAAAAGTGCCATTTTCAACATTAAGGCTGAAAGTAGCATTGTTCCAGACATGGGTGCTGAAGTATAGGTGTCAGGCTGCCAAGTATGAAAAGGGAAAAGTGGAATTTTAATGGCAAATGCAAGAAGAAATCCAGAGATGATCCAGCACGCTTCTTTCGCAGGAAGATGAACGGCTAATAAATCAGAATAAGCAAAAGAATTTGCTTTTAAACCTAGTGCAATAAAGGAAAGTAGCATTCCTAATGATCCGATAAGTGTATAAATGAAAAATTTCAGCAAAACTTTATTCGTTCCTTTTCCAAACCAATACAGGATAAGAAAAACTGGAATAAGCGTAAATTCCCAAAAAATATAAAATAAGATACCATCAGCCGCTGTAAATACTCCTAACAAACCGAATTGCATGAAAAATACAAGTGCATGAAAAACACGATTTTCGGAGGTAGCTGAATTGTTATAATTACTTAAGATAATTATAGGAACGATCAAATTTGTTAGAGCGATCATCATTAAGCCTAATCCGTCATACCCAATTTGAAAAGTTAATCCGAATGGCATTTCTGTAGTCTCAAAAATGGATACATATGAACCCGTTTCAAAATTAATTAGATGAATTATTGCAATTGCTGCAGACACAAAGCTACCAGCCAACCCAAATAGTTTGATACTATTTCGGGGAACAAAAAAGGAAATTAATCCTAGGACAACTGTTATAATTAGAAGTTCCACAGCTTGAAATAAATTAAATAATAACTAATTAAACCAACGATTCCCAAAATCATCCAGAAAAAGTAACTCGACAAAATACCCGTTTGAATTTTGCGGATTTGAGAACCTGAAAAACTAATCATGTGAGTTAAAAGTCCAATCCCTTTAATTAAAATGCTATTTTCTATGAATGGTAGTACTTTTGATGCTTTCCATTCAACTGATTTCACAAATAAAGCATTGTAAATCTCATCAAAATATAATTTTTTGGATGAAAGTTTTTCCCATCCGGTAAAGTCGTGTTCATCCTTGGTTACTTTTTGTTTTGAAACATACATCCAGTAGGAAATACCAATAATTAAGAATGTAATAACACTTGTTCCAATCATGATTCCAACAGCCGAACTTGTTTCCAAATGGTGTGAATGAATTTTGTCTAATCCAAACGTTCCATGATTCAGAAAATGATCCAACCAATGTGCGCCATTAGAAACAATAAAATCGGGAATATTCAGTGCACCACCAAGTACCGAAAATATGGCCAAAACAATCAAAGGTAGTGTCATAACACCGGGACTTTCATGTAAATGTTCTTTTGTGTGATGATCCCCTCTGAATTGACCAAAAAATACAAGGAAATACATTCTGAACATATAAATAGCTGTTAATGAGGCGGATAAAATCAATAAAGAAAAAATTAATGGACTGTGTACAAACCCGGCTGCTAAAATCTCATCTTTTGAGAAAAAACCTGATAGTAACGGGAATCCAGAAATTGCTAAGGTTCCTAGTAAGAAAACGAGGTGTGTTACAGGCATATATTTCTTTAGTCCACCCATTTTTGTGAGATCTTGTTCGTGATGATTCGCGTGAATAATGCTACCGGAGCCAAGAAATAACAGTGCTTTGAAGAATGCATGAGTTGTAACATGGAAAATAGCAACCGTATAAGAGCCTAATCCAAGTGCAACAAACATTAAACCTAATTGGGATACGGTTGAATAAGCAAGTACTTTTTTGATGTCATTTTGACGCATAGCAATAAATGCAGCAACCAATGAAGTTGCAAGGCCAATGTATAAGATTATATTTTGTGTGTAGGGAGCTAATTCGAATAGGAAATTTGAACGAACCACAAGGTATATACCTGCTGTAACCATTGTTGCGGCATGAATTAATGCAGAAACGGGAGTTGGCCCGGCCATTGCATCTGGCAACCAAGTAAATAATGGAATTTGTGCAGATTTTCCAGTAGCGGCAATGAACAAACACAAGGTAATTCCAATAATAGCAACAGAATCAGTGGCAATTGAAAGTGACTTCATTTTTTCAGCAATCACAGAAAACTCAAGTGAGCCAAATTGATTGATTAGTAAAAAACAACCAATTAACAAACCTAAATCACCTATTCGATTCATTACAAACGCTTTTCGGGCAGCCAATGTATTTAGCAATCCTTTTTCTTTGTCGTTATAATGAAAACCAATCAATAGATACGAACAGATTCCAACTCCTTCCCATCCAAAAAACAGCATGAAATAACTACTTCCTAACACTAAGATTAACATGGAGAAAATGAATAGATTCAAGTAGCTGAAGAATTTATAAAATCCAGGATCTCCTTTCATGTATCCCATGGAAAAAATATGAATTAAGGAACCAATACCAGTAATGATCATTGTCATCCAAATTGCCAAAGCATCTACTTGTAATCCAGCATTCAGACTGAAATCAGATAATTTTAATAGAGAAAACAAGGGTATATTAACTGCAGATTCTAACGAAAGAAAAATGCTGAAAGAAATAACGAATGGTATTGCGACCATAAGAGTGCCAATTGTTCCAACTACAGTTTCGGACAAATTCTTTCCAATTGTCCCATTTATCAGGCCCCCAATAAGTGGAAAAAGTAAAACGAATAGTATTAAAGTTTCAGTTCCCATCGATTACCCTTTTAAATTGTTAAATAAGTCAGCGTCAATATTTCGTTTATTTCTGTAGGCAAGAATTAAAATTGATAATCCTACTGTTGCTTCCGCTGCTGCAACAACCACGATGAAGAAAACAAAAATTTGCGCATCACCTTGATTGAAATAACTAGAAAATGCAACAAGTAAAAGATTTACAGAGTTTAGCATTAATTCAATACACATTAACATAACAATCATATTTTTGCGTGTCATCAGTCCGATGGCTCCAATTGAAAATAGAATGGAGGAAAGAATTACGTAGTAATCTACTGTTAATCCTTGTGTGATAGATAAAGCTGCGGGCATAATTAATCAATATGTTGTTTTTCTCTTTTGGCAAGCAATACAGCTCCCACCATTGCAGAGATGAATAAAATCGACGAAATCTCAAAGGGAACAACGTATTTGGAAAACAATAAGGTTCCTAAATTTTCGACCAAACCAACATCACTTTTAACTATGGTATTCGTAAACGTGATTCCGTCTTTTAATGCTGCCAAGATTACAAGTAGAAGAGCTCCACCAGCAATTACTGCGGTAAAAGAAATAGGATGATTTGTTTTTTTCTCATCTACTTTATTTAGATTTAGGAGCATTAAAACAAACAGGAAAAGAACCATTATAGCTCCTGCATAAACGATAATATTCACAATTGCAATGAACTGAGCATTCATTAATATGAAATGTCCAGAAATAAAGAAGAATGTAATTACTAAATAGAGTACGCTTCTAATTGGGTGTTTACTGAGAATCACCATCAGTGCTGAACCGATAGTCATTCCGCCCAAGATTATTGAGATAAGTTCTAATATCATATTGCTCCTCGTTTTCCTGTGTTTTGCCTAAGGCTGATGTCTATTCGATCTTCCATTGACTCAACCAATTTATCTTTGCCGTATATAAAATTGGCACGTTCAAATTCGGTTGGAACGATTCTGTCTGTTAAGAAAATTGCTTCTTTTGGACAGGCTTCTTCACACAATCCGCAAAAAATACATCTCAACATATTAATTTCATAAGTTGAAGCATATTTCTCTTCACGATACAAATTTTCTTCGCCACGTTTTCTTTCATCTGCCACCATTGTTATTGCCTCAGCCGGACATGCAACTGCGCACAATCCACATGCCGTGCAATTTTCTCTTCCTTCTTCATCACGTTTCAGTACATGTTGTCCTCTATAAACAGGTGCAAAAACACGTATTTCTTCTGGGTATTTGATTGTCTTTTTTCGTGTGAGGATATGTTTCATTGTAATCATCATCCCACTAAAAATAGAAGGTAAATACAATTTCTCAATGAATGTCATTGGTTTGTCAGAAACAACTTTTTTCCTATTAGTGAAGCTTTCCATTTCTTTTAATTTTTAGAACCAACCTTTGTGAAAGGCAATCACAATAGCTGTAATTAACATATTAATTATGGCGGCTGGAATCAGTGTTTTCCAACCCAAATGCATCAGTTGATCAAATCTGAATCGCGGAATGGTCCAACGAATCCACATGAAAACAAAAATGAACAAAAATGTTTTGGTGAAAAAAGCTAGAACACCCAATATTGCTAGCGTATTACCATCAAAGTAATCCATGCCTGGGAAATTGTATCCACCAAAGAAAAGAATAGCCATCAAAGCAGAAGAAATAAACATGGAAACGTATTCTGCAAATAAAAATAAACCCAGTTTCATGGAGGAATATTCTGTATGATAACCACCAACTAGTTCAGATTCACACTCTGCTAAATCAAAAGGAGCTCTGTTTGTTTCAGCAAGAGAACAAATAAAGAAAATCAAGAAACAAACAGGTTGATAGAAGATATTCCAATTCATGCCATGTTGACTTTTCACGATATCAGTTAAACTTAAACTTCCTGTAAGTAAAATAATCGTTATTAAGGAAATCCCCATTGCTAATTCATAAGAAATCATTTGAGAGGATGCCCGTATTGCACCGAAAAGTGAGTATTTATTATTGGAAGCCCAACCACCAATCATAATTCCATAAACTCCAATCGAAACAACTCCAAAAATGAATAAGATTCCAATATTAAAATCAGCAATTTGAAGGGAGATTTGTCTCCCGAAAATTTCAATCGGCGGACCCCAAGGAATAATTGTACTTGTTATTAATGCCGTAAACATGGAAATTCCTGGACCAATGATAAATAACCATTTGTCTGAGTTTTTTGGTATGAAATCTTCTTTCATAAACATTTTTACTCCATCTGCAATGGGTTGAAGTAAACCGAATGGACCAGCGCGATCAGGTCCAATTCGATCCTGAATCCATGCCGCTAATTTCCGTTCGAAATAAGTAGAGTATGCCGCAACACCTAATGATATTAGGAAAATGATTACTACTAGCGTGAATTTCTCAATTAAAAGCGCCGTATCCATTATTCAATATTTTTTGTTGGCGAATCTATTTTTGTTTCATATTTCCCTTGGGAAATGACAGAATGACGATCTACTACCCTTGGCCCTGTTACGTTCCATTTTGCCGTGTCTTTCTTCTCAAATCTACATTCGTTGCAAATCCAACCTGGTTTCCCTTCAATATCTTCTACTTCTCCGTAAGTATCTTTCCGTGCTGTAACGCGATATACTTCGTTCCCGAACATCCAAAGAACTGCTTTTCCAGAACATTTTGTACAACTACATTCAGCTTCCATTGGTTTCAGAAACCAAACCCGACTTTTGAAACGAAACGTTTTATCAGTCAAAGCACCAACAGGACATACATCGATCATGTTTCCTGAAAAATCATTTTCGATAGCATTTTCAATATAGGTGCTGATTTCTGCGTGTTCACCTCTGTTTAATACACCGTGAACTCTGTTTTCCGTTAAATTATTAGCGACATGAACACATCGGTAACAAAGAATACATCGGTTCATGTGCAGTTTTATTGTGTGGCCAATATCGATTGGGTCAAACGTTCGTTTTTCCTCTTCAAATCTACTTTTCTGAGCCCCATGTTCGTAACTCAAATCTTGTAAATGACATTCTCCAGCTTGATCACAAACCGGACAATCCAACGGATGATTTGCTAACAAAAATTCAACAACACCGCCTCTGTTTTCATGTACTTTTTCGGAGGTTTTGTTTTTCACAATCATTCCATCCATCACATTTGTAGAACAAGATGCAACTAGTTTTGGCATTGGTCTTGGATCCGCCGTTGAACCCGCTGCAACTTCCACTAAACAGGTTCTACATTTCCCTCCTGTTCCAGGTAATTTACTGTAGTAACACATCGCAGGTGGAACAACTTCACCACCAATTTGTCTTGCTGCGTTAAGTATTGTAGTTCCTGGTTCTACCTCTACTTCAATATTATCAATTGTAACTTTAATCATAACTCGATTTCTAAGCACTTACAGGTTCTTTACTCAACCCAAAGTTTCTTGTTTGTGATTCTTCTTTATTTGTTACGTGCCATTCAAATTCTTCTCTAAAATGATGAATTGCAGCCGCTACTGGCCAAGCCGCCGCATCACCTAATGGACAAATCGTATTTCCTTCAATTTTCTTGTTTATTTCAGCTAATAAATCAATATCTCTTAAATTTCCTTGACCATTTTCTAAACGATAAAGTACTTTTTCCATCCAACTCGTTCCTTCACGACATGGAGAACATTGTCCACAAGACTCATGAGAATAGAATCGTGCAAAATTCCACGTGTTTCGAACAATACATTGATCTTCGTCAAACACAATAAATCCGCCTGAACCAAGCATGGATCCTGAAGAAAATCCTCCATCAGCAAGGCTTTCGTAAGTCATGAGTCTATCTTCACCTATTGCTGTTTTAGAAACAAGGTAATGAGGCAAAATAGGAACTGATGAACCGCCAGGAATACACGCTTTTAACTTTTTACCATTGGCCATTCCACGACAATAATCATCGCCGTATATAAATTCTTCAACCGATAAGCCTAAATCAATTTCATAAACTCCCGGACGAGCCAAATTTCCACTTGCTGAAATTAATTTTGTTCCAGTACTTCTACCAATTCCAATTTGAGCATAGGCATCGCCGCCATCGTTGACGATTGGAACCACCGCAGCAATACTTTCAACATTATTTACAACTGTTGGACATCCCCACAAACCTTTTACGGCAGGGAAAGGAGGTTTAATTCTTGGATTCCCACGTTCTCCTTCCAATGATTCTATTAATGCGGTTTCTTCACCACAAATATATGCACCACCACCTGGCATTACACGTAGGTCTAAGTCATAGCCAGAACCTATAATATTCTTCCCAAGATATCCTTGAGCATATGCTTCGGCAATTGCCTTTTCTAAAATATCGAGAATCCACATGAATTCGCCACGAATATAAATAAATGATAAATTACAGCCTAAAGCATAGCTTGATGTAATCATTCCTTCAATTAATAAGTGTGGAAGGTACTCCATTAAATACCGATCCTTGAATGTTCCAGGTTCAGATTCATCGGCGTTACAAACTAAATAACGAGGAACGCCCTCTGGTTTTGCTAAAAAAGACCACTTCATTCCGGTAGGAAATCCTGCGCCTCCTCTTCCGCGTAAACCTGATTTTTTTACTTCTTCAACGACATCATCGGGTGACATCGTTTTAATCGCTTTATCAACGGATCGATAACCACCATTTTTTCTGTAGACATCAAAAGTTTCGATGCCCGGAATATTGACTTGTTCTATTAGTAATTTTCTTCCTTTCATATACTTAGGATTCAAATTGGCCTGATCGATAGGCCTCAATTAATTCATCAACTTTTTCTTTTGTTAAAAACTCATGGTTTTTAAAGCGGCATTGTAGCATTGGTCCATAACCACAAGCGCCTAAACATTCTGCCGTTTTTAAGGTAAACATACCATCTTGAGTTGTTTCACCCACTTTAATGTTCAATGTATTTTCAAGATGAGCTATAATATCATCACTTCCCACCAACATACAAGGGCCAGTTCTACACACTTCAAAAACATGCTTACCAACGGGATCTAAATGAAACATGGTATAAAAGGTTGCTACCTCATACACTTCAATCGGTTGAATTTTTAATAATTCCGCCACATAATCCATTGTTTCTATGCTCAGCCACCCAAATTCAATTTGAGCAAGGTGTAGCACTCGAATCAACGCACTTTTGTGTTTTCCTTCCGGAACATGAGTCATTAATTCATTTACTTTTGCCAAAGATTCAGGACTTAATTCCCTTTTCTCTGCGTGTCGTTTATTCCAATCAACGTGTAATTTCATAATCTATGCGTCTAATTCACCTGCAATTACGTTCATACTACTCAATGTGAGTACTGCATCACTTATTGTCATTCCTTTAATCATTTCAGGATATGCTTGGTAATATATAAAACAAGGTCTTCTAAATTGTAAACGGTACGGGTTTCTTCCACCATCGCTAATTAGGTAATAACCCAACTCACCGTTTCCACCTTCCACGGCATGATAAACTTCACCAGCTGGAATGTGCGTTTCGCCCATAACAATCTTGAAATGATAGATTAAGGCTTCCATTTGATTATAGACTTCAGCCTTTGGTGGTAAGAAAAATTCCGGTAAATCAGCTTTATAAGATCCTTCCGGTAGATTTGAATAAGCTTGTTGAATGATCCTCATACTTTGACGGATTTCTTCTTGTCGCACCATAAAACGGTCATAAGTATCACCATTTACCCCAACAGGAATAACAAAATCAAAATCTTCGTAGGATGAATAAGGTTGCGCAACACGTACATCATAATCAACTCCTGCTGCGCGAAGATTTGGACCTGTAAAAGAATAGTTTAGCGCTCTTTCTGCTGAAATAGGTCCAGCGCCTTTCGTACGATCCATAAAAATTCGATTCCGTTCAAGCATCGAATTGAATTCTTCAAAAGCAGGAGGGAAGGTTTTTAAGAAGGATTTTAATTTGGTATGAAATGTTTCATTAAAATCCCGTTCGAAACCACCAATTCTACCAATGTTTGTTGTTAAACGAGCACCACAAATTTCTTCATACAACTCATAAATTTTTTCACGCTCCGTAAAAGGATAAAAAAAACTCGTTAACGCCCCAGCATCAACTCCAACAACTGAATCACAAATTAAATGGTCAGCAATACGCGCTAATTCCATAATAATGACACGCATGTATTGAACTCTTTTTGGGATTTCTGCCCCAATAAGTTTTTCAACAGTCATTTCCCACCCAATATTATTAATAGGGGAGGAGCAGTAATTCAAGCGGTCTGTAATAGGAGTTATTTGGTTGTAGGGCCTTCTTTCTGCCAGTTTTTCAAATGCACGATGAATATATCCAACGGTTTGTTCAGCAGAAACAATTTTTTCACCATCTACTTGTAACACGTTCTGAAAAATTCCATGCGTTGAAGGGTGAGTGGGTCCAAAATTTATGGTAGCTATTTCTCCGTCAATTGTATCTTTTGACAGATCGGTTAGCTCGTTTTCTTTATATTTTTCTTTAGCTTCCATATGATTTAAAATCTTCCAAAAAATCGATCATCTTTATCTTCTCTTGTTCCATCTTCCAAATGGTACTCTTTTCGCATGGGAAAATAATCCATCGAATCTTCGTTCAATATTCTGCGTAAATCAGGGTGTCCGGTGAAATTTACGCCATAGAAATCATAGCTTTCACGCTCCATCCAATTAGCTCCGTTGTATATGGGAACTATAGTTGCAATGGAAGGATTTGAGATTGGTAGAAATGCTTTTAACCGTAAACGGAAATTATTTCTCCAACTATGCAATTGATACACAACCACCATTTCTCGATTCGTATCTTTTGGATAATGAACAGCGGCAATATTGGTTAGGAAATCACATTGTAAAACAGTATCGTTTTTCAACCATTCAATCATCTCATAGGCTTTTGAAGGAGTTATTTCCAGCGTGAGTAAACCAAAAGGCTCCTCATTGGAAAGAATATCGGCCTCGAAAAATTCATTGAGCCTTTTCAATACCTGTTCATTACTTATTGCGTTCATCCGTAATATCGATTTGGTAAGTTTTCAATAAGTCCTTATACTCATCACTGTATCGGCGTCTCATAGATTCCAATTTCACCAGTTTGTGAATATTAATTACCCCATCAATTATTTGCTCAGGTCGAGGAGGACATCCAGGAACATAAACATCAACGGGAATAATTCGATCAATTCCTTGTAAAACACTGTATGTATCAAATATACCTCCTGAAGAAGCACATGCGCCAACGGATAGAACCCATTTAGGCTCTGCCATTTGTTCATATATTTGTTTCAACACAGGCCCTAATTTTTTGGATATTGTTCCGGCAACGATTAATAAATCAGCCTGACGTGGCGTAAATGACATACGTTCCATCCCAAAACGGGACATATCATAGGTGCTTCCCATGGTTGCCATAAACTCAATTCCACAACAAGATGTGGCAAATGGAAGTGGCCAAACTGAATTAGCACGAGCCAATCCTATGGCCTTATCAAGGGTTGTCAATTGATACCCTTCACCATTGATTACTTTTAAATCTTCTATTTTTCCCATTCTAATGCACCTTTTTTGAATACGTAGAAAAATCCGATAAGGAAGAACGCCACAAACATCATAACAGCTAATAATCCTTCTAGTTCCAGTTTGTTAAAATTTACAGCGTAAGGGTAAAAGAAAATAACCTCAACATCAAATAGAACAAACAATATTGCAGTCATAAAATACCGAATTGAAACGGGGAATCGAGCATTACCTTGAACTTCTATTCCACATTCAAAATTAGCATCCTTCTTTTTTGATTTCAGACGCGGCATTAATATATGGGTAACAAATAGCGTGAAAACTACGAATCCACCGGCCACAATCATCTGAAGAAGTAATGGAAGGTAATCAATAGTAGATGAAGATGTATTCATTTTTCGTGTGTAAATGTCCAATAATCAATATCTTAATCTAAAGTCTCATGTATTTTCTGTTATACTTTGAATTTAGTCGAAGCAAATTTAACTTTTCTTTTCAATAATTCAATGTGAAATGCTGGTAAAAAATAATTTAATTCATACCATCTTTCAATAAAAATAAAGAAAGACATGAAACCATTTAGATTGTAAAATCAAAGATTATTCATGAATTTGAAATTTAAAGGAGGCTAGCTCATTATTGGCCATTCAAACAAGCTTTAACCTTCGCTTGATGAGCTGCTCTATCATTCGGTTTTTTGGATTGTAAATCAGTTAAGAAAAGTTTGCATTTTTTCTCAACTTCATCTGCTCGAAGTAATAATTTTTCCGTTTCCTCATCCGACAGTGTACTTTTTTTTAACACTTTGTCTAATGAATCACTTTTCTTCACGCAATCGCAAAAATCCCATTGAGCACCATATTTTTTTTCGATACGGGTTTTGTTTTCACGTTGAATTGTGTCAATTTTTGGACGACTCTCATTTGAGCTACCGGTATTTTTCGAATTTGTACCATTGGTAGAATCACAGGAAAATAAACCGATGACTACACAAATAGCGAGCGGTATTTTCATCATTACTTAACCAAATCCTCAGAAGATCGGGCGATTGAGTTTTTATCTACGCGCAATTTACTTCCTTCAGAGCTAATTAATATTGTTGTTTCAGCAACTTCCAATACTTTTCCATGTATTCCTGAAGAAGTAATTACTTTGTCTCCAGCACTTAAAGACTCTACGAATTTTTTTAATTCCTTGCGTCGTTTCATTGGCGCTCTGAAGATTAAGAAAAAATATACAAGCACTGCCCCAAGCAGTAATAACATATTGATTACATCTTTACTCATTTTTTGTTTTATTTATTTGATTACAACTTTAGCTTTAACATGAACAACCGTTAAGTTAGGTTCTGTATTGGCAATAATTCGAATAGATTTTGAAATAGCCCCATCACCCGTTTTATCTGTATTCACCTCAGCTTTTATTTCTGCCGATTCTCCAGCAGGAATTGGCTTTTTTGGGAAGTCGGCAACAGTACATGTGCATGAACCTTTTACTTCGCTAATAACAAGTGGGCTTTTGCCGGTATTTGTAACCTTAAATATGGCCTTGATTTTTTCGCCTTTATTCACGGTTCCAGCATCATAAACGGCGTTTACTTTCATTTCAGTTTTCTTTCCAATTTCTACATTGTTATCTGATTGGCAGGAAGTAAAGCTTAAAAATGAAAATAAGGAACAAAATACGAGAATGTTTTTCATGATTTTTAATTTAAAAGGCCACGGCCTATTTTTACAATTTTTTTATCTTTTTTCAATATTTCAATTGCGTTATCTAATACACCGTTAATAAAGGTATTGCTTTTTGGAGTGCTGTAGTATTTTGAAATTTCGATGGTTTCGTTTAGTGTAACTTTTATTGGTATTTCTGGAAAAATCTGCAATTCGGTAATACCCATTTTTAATAAGATTATATCCATTTTTGCAATTCGATCCAATTCCCAATTTTTAGTTAAAGAGTCAATTAATGATTCATTTTCAGCATTCTTGGCGATTGTGTTTCTGAACAATTGAATCACAAAGTCTTTTTCAGAATCATTTTCCTTGTAAAGTGGTAATACATGAAATTCTTCGTTTTCGTTGGTTGATTTCAATGTTTTTAGTACCATGGAGCATGTGTGGTCCAAGTCATCCATCCAATGTATACTGCGTTCTTCTAGAAAATTATGCAGAAATTCTGAATTAGCAATTTCTATTTTGAATAAATTTAGGATAAATGCTTTGTCATTTTCAAAGCCGTTTTTTTCATCATTCATAAATTCAAAGTAGGTTTCACTTTCATGAATTTGAAGAAACATTTTTCGAATAACTTCTTGATTTTCTACTCCAATCCAATTTGCTTTTTGTTTTTTAGAGGCAGATCGTAATTCTTTGCTATTATTCAGTTGTTTGTTCAATAAATTATTAATAAATTTTCTATTGGGCTCCAAATCTTCTTGTGTTGGACGCATTTTCTTTTTTTTGTCCTCCAATCGATTTTCCGCTGCATGTACTAGTTCAGGTATGGAAAGTAGCAGAAGCAAATACAAATCATACATTCGCTCAACGGATCCAAGTAATTCGTTTTCAAACTTCAATAGATCTTCTTCGCCTGATTGATAATAGGCATAAAGCATTTGTAAAATCTTAATACGTAAATGTCTTCTGTTTAACATGCTTTTATTTTATGAAATCGATGATGCCAACGGCTTTGATGCGCTCTTCTGCTATTGCGTTAGCTATTTGGTAAGTTGGAAGTTTTTCGTTTTGTGAACGGTTTACAATATTGAAAATGGTTTGATAAATTTCTTCTGCTTTTGTGTGTGCCCATTCGCTTGACAATCCATGAACCTCAGAAAAACAATTGATTACCCCACCAGCGTTTATCGCATAATCTGGAGCATAAATAATTCCTTTATCCATTACCGCTTTACCATGAATTGATTCGTTTCTCAATTGATTATTCGCTGCACCTGCAATAATTGAACATTTCAGCTTTGCTAAAGTCTCGTCATTGATTGTTGCACCAAGGGCACATGGGGCATAAATATCCATGTCAATATCATAAATATCTTGTGGAGCAACAACTGTGGCATTGTAGGTTGATGAAACACGATCTAGCGTTTGTTGATAGATATCTGAAATAAAAACTTCAGCTCCTTCATTTGTGAGGTGTTTAACCAAATACTCTCCAACGTGGCCAACTCCTTGAACGGCAATTTTTTTACCTGTTAGTGAATCAGATCCAAATTGGATTTTAGCACATGCTTTCATTCCCATGTAAACACCCAAAGCAGTTACGGGGGATGGATCGCCACTTTTTCCTGGTAAGCCAACAACGTGTTTTGTCTCTTTACTTACCCAACCCATATCTTCTGGTGAAATACCTACATCTTCTGCTGTAATGTATTTTCCTGAAAGACTTTCAACAAACTTTCCGAAACGGCGAAAAAAAGCTTCAGATTTCATGGTGTGAGAATCTCCAATAATTACTGCCTTTCCACCACCTAAATTTAAGTTAGAAATTGAGTTTTTATAAGTCATTCCGCGAGAAAGTCTCAATACATCATTGAGCGCTTCCATTTCATTGGCATATTTCCACATGCGCGTTCCACCTAAAGAAGGCCCTAAAACAGTGCTGTGAATGGCAATTATTGCTTTTAATCCTGTTTCTTCGTCGTTGCAAAATAAAAGTTGCTCATGACCCATGTTTGCCATTTGCGCCAACACAGGGTTTTCGTTTAAATTAATTTCGTTTATTGTCTTTACCTCCATGAAGAATCGCGTTTATCCGTTTTAATCAATAGTTTTTGAATTCGATTGCTTAATTTTGCCTCCAGTATAAAAAATAAGTGCACAAAATTAGAAAATAATCCCATGAAGTCGCTGAGCTATCTCAACAAATATTTTTTTAAATACAAATGGCACCTTTTATTGGGGATTTTGTTCACAATTGTTTCTAATTATTTTGGAGTGAAAATGCCTGTTTATGTGAAGGAAACAGTGGATGATTTCATGACCAATACAAATTTTACAAAGGTTGATAGTGTATTATTATTGTCGCTTAAATTGGGAGGGATATATATGTTTCTTTCCATCGCAAAGGGTTTTTTCCTTTTTCTCATGCGTCAAACGATCATTGTGATGTCTCGATTAATTGAATTTGATTTAAAAAATGAAATTTATACACAGTATCAAAATTTAGATACGCCATTTTACAAACGAAATTCTACGGGTGATTTAATGAATCGGATTTCGGAAGATGTCAGTCAAGTTCGCATGTATTTAGGTCCTGGAGTTATGTATTCAATCAACTTGGTAGTCATGTTTTTTATGGTAATCTATCAGATGATTGCAATTAATCCCGAATTGACATTTTTTGTATTGTTACCGCTTCCAATAATGTCCGTTTTAATCTATTTTGTTTCAACCAAAATGAATTCTCTTAGTGGAAAAGTTCAAGAAGAACAGTCTAATTTATCTACCATTGCTCAAGAATCTTTTGCTGGAATACGTGTAATTAAAGCCTACAGCAGAGAAAAAGAAATTTGGGAAGGGTTTTCTTCTTCCTCCTCAGCATATAAAAAAAGGACAATGAAATTGGTTTTCATCAACTCCTTATTTATGCCAACTATGATGTTTCTTATTGGGTTAAGTACCTTGATTGCAATCTACTTAGGAGGATTAATGGTGTATGAAAAAACAATTTCATTAGGAGGGATTGTTGCGTTCATTTTTTTTGTAAATAATTTAACATGGCCATTTGCTAGTATAGGATGGGTTACTTCTTTAATTCAACGTGCAGCAGCATCTCAAAAAAGAATCAATGAGTTTTTGATTCAACATTCAGAGGTGGTTTCAACCAATAAATCTGCGTTCATTTTTACGGGTAAGATCGAATTCTCACACGTTTCATTTATTTATTCAAACACAGGTATTAAGGCCTTAAAAGACATTAGTTTTTGTGTAGATAAAGGCGAAACCCTTGCAATAATTGGAAGAACAGGAAGTGGGAAATCAACTCTTTTGAGTTTGTTAATGCGTCAATTTGACGTTACATCTGGGAATATTTTTGTGGATGGAGAAGAGATAAAATCGATTAATTTGGAATCATTTCGTGATCAGACGGGGATTGTTCCACAGGATGTGTTTTTATTTTCAGATACGATAAAAAATAATTTGCAATTTGGGTCTGTTTCCAACCAAGTTACAATGGAACAACTTATTCAAGTTACCAAAGAAGCGCATGTCTATCACAACATTCAAGATTTTCCAGATCAATTTGAAACCGTTCTTGGTGAGCGTGGAGTCAATTTGAGTGGAGGTCAAAAACAACGTGTTAGTATTGCGCGCGCCTTAATACGCAATCCAACATTACTTTTATTGGATGATTGTTTATCGGCGGTTGATACAGAGACGGAAGAAATTATTTTAACCAATTTGAAAAAAATGGAAAAAGAAAGAACCTCGATCATTGTTAGTCATCGAATATCAGCCGTAAGAAATGCCAATAAAATAATTGTAATCGATGGGGGTGAGGTGGTTGAATCTGGTTCACATAACTCCTTAATGATGGAGAATGGCATTTATGCTGAAATGTACGCTAAACAGTTGGCAGAAGAAAAATCTTAATGCGCTCTCTCATTTCATTCAGCATGAGCGATGTTGCCCCCCAAATTGTCTTATTTTCAAATTCAAAACAAGGAACATCGGAAAGTACTTCCCCATTTTCTAAGGAAATGTCTTTTGAGGTTGGAAACGAAGGATTTACCAACTGAGAAAAAGGTAAAAAAAGAATTGAGCTTACTTCCAATTCATTCGCTTCAAAAGATGGTTTTTTCTCATGAATAAAAACGAATGGATAAACGACATAATTGGTCACGGGAATAAAAACGGGACTTAAACTTCCAGCATGTTGAGTTGATTGAGTGTCTATCCCTAATTCTTCCTCGCTTTCTCGAATGGCTGTATGAACCAAATGCAGGTCTGATTCATCCATTTTTCCACCGGGAAATGCTATTTGTCCTGCATGTTTACGCATGCCAGATGGGCGCTCAATTAAAACGATTTGTGGTTCTTCATTAAAAAAAACATGAATTCCTACTGCACATTTTAAAGCCGATTTCGAATGCATAGAATCCCACAATTTGCGGTAAGGAGACATTTCAAGATGGGCTTTTTTTGCATCAAACGCGCTATCGAAAATTTGGAACAACTGATTTTTCCACTGATTTTCGTCAAATGGCATATAGATTATTTCTTGAGGTATTTATCCAATGTAATATGTAGATTTAATCCACGTAATTCATTTCCTTTGGCGATAATATTTCCATCTTGATCCATTAAAAAGGCAGAAGGAATCGAATTTACATAATAATCTTTGGAAGCCTTGGATTCACTATCGAGCACGTGGTTTTTCCAGATCAAGCCATCGTTTTTAATGGCTTGTTTCCATTGTTCCTTGTCTTTATCAAGAGATACACTGAAAACCTCAAACCCTTTTCCATTAACGAATTGTTTGTTTTTATATTTCTGGTATGCTTCTACCACTTTGGGATTTTCTTTTCTACAAGGTCCGCACCAAGATGCCCAAAAATCGATTAGCACCAATTTTCCTTTTAGAGAAGATAATTTCACTTTTCTACCGGAGGGGTTAAGGAGTTCAATTTCAGTTTCTTGTTCTGTTGAGGCAGAATTTATTGACTTCGAATCAGCGGTAGATTTGCAAGAAAAAAGTAGTGTAATTAAAAGAAAGTATAAGAATCTCATTAGCCAATTCGTCTTATGTCTGCTCCAATATTGTTTAACCTCAACTCAATATCTTGGTATCCACGATCAATTTGTTCGATGTTGTGAATTACACTTTTTCCTTGAGCCGAAAGTGCCGCTATCAATAGGGAAACTCCTGCTCGAATATCAGGCGATGTCATTTGTATTCCACGTAACGGGAATTCTCTATTAAGCCCAATTACTGTTGCCCTGTGTGGATCACATAAAATAATCTGAGCTCCCATATCAATTAATTTATCCACGAAGAACAAGCGTGATTCAAACATTTTTTGATGAATGAGCACGGAACCTTTTGCTTGCGTTGCTACCACTAAAATGATTGATAACAAATCAGGTGTAAAACCGGGCCAAGGCGCATCATATATGGTTAAAATTGAGCCATCAATAAATGTTTCGATCTCATATTTTTCTTGTGCGGGAACATAAATATCATCTCCTCTTTTTTCCAGTTTAATTCCCATGCGACGGAAGACATTTGGAATTATACCTAAGTTTTCCCAGCTCACATCTTTAATAGTAATCTCTGATTGAGTCATAGCTGCCAAGCCAATAAAACTTCCGATTTCAATCATGTCAGGCAAAATGCGGTGGAAGCATCCTTTTAATTCTTTAACCCCTTCTATATGCAATAAGTTCGACCCAATCCCTTCAATTTTGGCTCCCATAGCGTTTAACATACGACACAATTGTTGTATATATGGTTCACAAGCCGCATTGTAAAAGGTTGTTTTTCCTTCCGCCATTACCGCAGCCATCAAAATGTTTGCAGTTCCTGTAACGGATGCTTCATCTAAATGAATGTATGTCCCTTTTAATTTCTTTGCTTCAATGGAATAAAAGTGATCACCAGCATCGTAATTAAATTTGGCTCCAAGAATGGTAAATCCTTCAAAGTGCGTGTCTAATCTTCTTCTTCCAATTTTGTCACCACCCGGTTTGGGAATAAATCCTTTTCCAAAACGAGCAAGGAGCGGACCAACAATCATGATAGAGCCCCTCAATGCAGAAGCTCGATTTTTGAAGTCTTCGGTTTCAAGGTACGCTAAATCAATTTCTTTGGCTTGAAAACTAAAGGTTCCTTTTTCAATTTTCTCAATCTTTACTCCCATAGTTTGAAGTAAGTTGATTAATTTATTTACATCAACAATATCCGGAATGTTTGAAATTGTGACTTTTTCAGCCGTTAATAGAGGAGCACACAGTACTTGAAGTGCCTCGTTTTTTGCGCCTTGGGGTATTAATTCACCTTTCAGTTTTTTACCTCCATGTATTTCGAATGATGCAGACATATCAAATCTTTTTGAATTTCTTTTTTTGCTTTTGTTTGTAGGAATTGTTTTTATTGTTGTTCGGAATAGTTCTTTTCTGACTATTATTCATTCCCATTGAACGCAACAATGTATTTGTACTCGTTAATTCGTCCGGATTATCTAATACCAATTCACCGCGAGATAATTCCTTTAAATTTTCTGCTATTACATGATTTTCAACTGCATCGTTGTTGTGGGAGAGATACAATTTTTTCATGAAGTTAGACATGCACGTTTTCAAGAATTCTTTTTCTTCAGGAGTTTTCGTTTCTTTTGCCGTGGCTAGTATTTTTTCAGTGTATTTTCCATAATGACCGTACTTAATCGAGCTTTTAGGATATTCCAACACATTCGGTTTTTCTTGAAGTTTTTCCAATTGTGGTATCACATATGGTGAATCAACATCTAATTTAAAATCCGACATCACAAATAAATGTGTCCAAAGTTTGTGTCTGAAATCATCCACGTCTCTCAAATGTGGGTTCAATTGACCCATAACTTCTATAATTGCCTGAGCTGCGCGGTTTCGTTCCACTTTGTTTTCAATTTTCAATGCGAACGAAATCATGTTTTGAACATTTCTTCCGTATTCTGGAAGTAGCATTTTGTCTCTTGTTGTGTTGTATTCCATTTTTAATTTTCTATATGCTTAGAAAGAGCATTGTCATAAAGGTTTTTCGCTTCTGTTATAAATCCGAAGTGTTCTCCATCAATTTGAAGTTTTCCTTTGGTCACATGACCTAATAAGGTGAAACTTACTGACGAAGATACCACAAATTCGATAAACGCGTCTTCTTTTTCCTCAGAAACCGTAATTACCACTCTTCCTTGTCCTTCACCGAACAAAAATGCATCCGTTCGAATCTCGGAGTCAGTTTCAATATCAAAGCCTAATTCTCGAGGGAAGGACATTTCAACCAAGGTTGTAAATAATCCTCCGTCTGAAACATCGTGAGCAGAATTGACAAAATCATTTTCAATTAAACCAGCAATTGTTTGGTGAAGTTCATATTCTTTATCCAAGTTGAAATAAGGCGCAGGTGATGCCGAAATACCATGACGACTCACCAAATATTGAGAGGAAGCAATATCATTTGTGCATTCGCCAATAACAAAAATTAAATCTCCTTTTTGTTTGAAGTCTAACGACATTACTTTGTTTTTGTCTGGTACAATTCCAATCATTCCAATGGTAGGGGTAGGGAATACAGGAACTTCAACACCATTTGAAACGGTTTGATTATAAAAGGAAACATTACCTCCAGTTACGGGTGTGCCAAATTTTAAACAAGCCGTCGACATTCCTTTGATAGCACCCACAAATTGCCAATAAGATTCTGGATTATAGGGGTTTCCAAAATTTAAACAATTGGTAATCGCACTTGGAATACCACCGGAACAAACAATGTTTCGAGCAGCCTCAGAAACGGCAATCATGGTTCCAATTTCTGGGTCAGCATGCACGTATCTTGAATTACAATCAACAGTCATAGCCAACGCTTTGTTGGTTTCTTTAATGTTCACAATGGCGGCATCACTCGGTTTATTGGTAGTCATGTTTTTCGTACCAACCATCGAATCATATTGTTCATACACCCATCTTTTTGATGCAATATTTGGATGTTGAATGAGTTGATAGGCTATTTCTTTTAAATTGCTTGGCTCAATTACTGAATCAATCGAAAATTTCTTGTATTCATTAAAATAGGCTGGTTCTTTAAACTCGCGCTCGTATTGGGGTGCGCCACCTCCTAAAACTAATGAATCAGCAGGAACATCGCCAACTAAAACCTCGTTCATGTAGTATCGAATTCTTCCAGTATCTGTAACAACTCCAATTTCTTCAGCATTCAAATCCCATTTATCAAAAATCCTTTTCACGATATCTTCCTTTCCTTTTTGAACAACGACTAACATTCTTTCTTGCGATTCTGAAAGTAATATTTCATAAGGAAGCATGTTTGTTTGCCGCTTAGGGACGCGATCTAAATGAATTTCCATACCAACGTTTCCTGCTGCGCTCATTTCGCATGTAGAGCAGGTGATTCCGGCAGCTCCCATATCTTGCATTCCTACTATCGCATCAGTTTCAGCTAGTTCCATCGTTGCCTCAAGTAATAATTTCTCCATGAAAGGGTCGCCAACTTGAACCGATGGCAAATCATTCACTGAATCTTCTGTAATGTCTTTTGAAGCAAAAGCGGCACCTGCAATCCCATCCTTACCTGTTGAAGATCCAACGATGAAAACAGGATTTCCTGGACCTTTAGCAGTGGCAGAGATTATTTTGTTAGCATCAATTAGTCCCGCTGAAAAGGCGTTAACTAAAGGATTCGTATTAAAGGAATCATCAAAAAACACTTCACCCCCCACAATCGGAATACCAAAAGCATTACCATAATCACCAATTCCTTTAACAACTCCTCGAACTAACCATTTTGTTCGTGCAGATTCAATATTACCAAAACGCAACGAGTTCAATTGTGCTATGGGCCTTGCTCCCATGGTAAAAATATCGCGATTAATTCCACCCACACCCGTTGCGGCACCTTGATAAGGCTCCAAAGCACTCGGGTGATTGTGTGATTCAATCTTAAATACACATCCTAATCCGTCGCCAATATCAACAATCCCTGCATTTTCTTCGCCCGCTTTAACAAGCATGTGAGGACCATCTTTGGGTAGTTTTTTGAGGTATAAAATTGAGTTTTTATACGAGCAATGTTCCGACCACATAACGGAATATATGGCAGTTTCTGTGAAATTAGGTGTTCTACCTAGAATTTCTTTAATCATTTCGAACTCCTCGGATCTTAGCCCTAAATCGATTGCTTGTTCTAATGTAGCTTCTTGTTGTACTGTCTCTTGCATAAAATTTATCAATAAACAAAAATAATCAAACTATTTAACAAGGAATACAGCACAACGAAAAAAAGGGGGTATGCTTGATTCTCTGGTTACAAATGACAATTTATTTCTTTAAGTTTAACTTGATAAAGAAAATATTAGGTGATCGAAAAGTATGAAAGGAATTTATTTTGTCATACATTTATTCGAAGTATATAGGTAAAGGGCTTTTTTTAATATTGGTTTAATTGCTAAGAATCTTTAAAAGAGATTTCTAGCTATTGATTTCAATAAGTTTGCTTCCTTCTAAGCTACTTCAAATTCTCTCAAATAGATCTATATTTCAGATATGTCGTCAACATATAGAAAAGCCCTTATCGCTATGCAACGTCGGAAATGCAGTTTTTTTGTCAAAAATCCCCGTTTATTAAAAGCTTCGCACTAGGGCATTTTCCTGAATTGGATAGTGGTGATAAATACGAGACAGTTAAGACTTATTTAAACATTGTTGAAAATCATTTGTCTATTAAAGTAAATCTTATTTAAACACAATGATAATAGGAATTCCAACTGAAATTTTAGTCAATGAATCTCGAGTAGCTGCTACACCACAAACTGTCAAACGACTGCTAAAGCAAGGTTTTAGTGTAGTTATCCAAAGTAAGGCTGGAGATAAAGCTAATTTTTCAGATCTTCAATTTCAAAATGCAGGGGCCCAAATTGTAAAAGACGCTATTGACCTTTACAGTAAATCGGCTATTATACTTAAGGTAAATGAACCTGCACCAAAAGAGCTTGACATGATGGTTCCTGGAGCTGTTCTATTAAGTTTTATAAGACCTGCACAAAATCAAGAACTTCTTCAAAAATTAGCAGAGAAAAACATTAGTTGTATTGCAATGGACGCTATACCTAGAATTTCTAGGGCTCAAAAGGTTGATGTTTTATCCTCTATGGCGAACATCGCAGGATACCGTTCTGTAATTGAAGCAGCATTTTATTTTGGTCGGTTCTTGAATGGTCAAATCACTGCTGCTGGAAAGGTAGAGCCTGCAAAAGTATTAGTGATTGGTGCGGGTGTTGCCGGATTAGCGGCCATTGGCGCAGCAAATTCTTTGGGAGCAATAGTAAGAGCTTTTGATACTCGGAAAGAAGTTGCTGAGCAAATTCAATCAATGGGAGCTCAATTTCTCACCATTGATATCAACGAAGATGGTGCGACAGATTCTGGTTATTCAAAGGAAATGAGCGAGGAATTTATTGCTGCAGAAATGGCGCTGTTTAAAGCACAAGCCGAGGAAGTTGACATTATCATTACAACTGCGCAAATTCCTGGTCGTGAGGCGCCAAAATTAATTATAGAAAGCCATGTTGCTGTCATGAAACCTGGATCTGTAATAGTTGATTTAGCAGCATCTTCGGGAGGAAACTGTGTTTTAACAAAAGATGGAGAAATTTTTAAAACAGAAAATGGGGTCACCATTATTGGAAAATTAAATCAGTTACCGGCACAATCATCTCAACTTTATGGTAATAATTTATGCCATATGTTGGACGATATGGGAAAAGCTGAAAATTGGAATATTAACATGGAGGATACGATCATTTCAAGAGCAATGGTAACCCACAATGGTAAAGTAAATTGGCCACCTGAACCCTTACCTGTTAGCTCAATAAAACCTCAAGTTCTAGCTCCTAGTCAAGATCAACAAAAGGAGGAACTAAAAAATAAGAATAAAAACAATGGATGGTCGATGATTATCAAACTAGGATGTGTCGGTTTGCTGTTATTAAGCTTAGGACAAGTTGCACCTGCAGAATTTATGCAGCATTTTACGGTATTTGTGTTGGCTGTTTTCATAGGATGGCAGGTAATATGGAATGTTGCACATTCATTGCATACACCTTTAATGGCCGTTACCAATGCCATCAGTGGAATCATAGTTGTTGGTGGTTTACTCCAAACGAAAGACAGCATAAATTTAAGCAGTGTTTTAGCTGTCATAGCTATTTTCTTTGCATGCATTAATATAGTTGGAGGATTTTTCGTTACACAGCGAATGCTAAAAATGTTTAAAAAATAATCGATTATGATCTCAGGAATACAAACAGCAGCATATGTTTTTGCCAGTATATTATTTATTTTAAGTTTAGGTGGTTTATCATCTATTGAATCATCCAAGAGAGGGGTTCTTTATGGGATTCTTGGAATGCTCGTAGCTGTTGTAACTACTGTTTTTGGAAAAGATGTCCAAGGTCACATATATATCATAGTGGCTATAGTAGCGGCTTCCTCTATTGGGATCATGCTCGCTAGACGTGTAAAAATGGAATCAATGCCTCAATTGGTTGCGGTTCTTCACAGTTTTGTTGGGTTAGCTGCTGTTCTTGTTGGCATTGGATCATTTCTTGATGTCGGAATTAAAGAAATAACGAATACTGAAAAAACGATTCACCTAACAGAAGTTTTTATTGGTGTATTTATCGGTGCCATAACATTTACAGGATCGATCGTAGCATGGGGGAAGCTGGATGGTAAAATCTCAAGTAAATCCTTACTATTTAAAGGTCGCCATTTTCTCAATATCTTTTTAGTGCTGGC
>CAMAQX010000007.1 GCA_945860455.1 Lishizhenia tianjinensis | reverse complement strand
AAAAAACAACACTTGGTATGAAGAATACCGCTAGGTAAACTTTCCATTTGCTTTTCACAAAATGCAGGAAAAATCGAGCCATTCCAACGGACCCAATAAACGCTATAAAATTCAATATAATGCTATGGACGTGGTAATTTCCGAAAGAGAAAATTCTTAAAACTGCATTTACTCGAATTATCAACCGGTTGTCATTGTATAAGCTGTTTTCATATGCACGATACCAATTATTCATTTTATCATAGTATAGATGGTCAAAATAACTTCCCTCGCAATTTATACCGAAGAGCATTTTGAAAAAATCTGTTGGTTTAGTATAAAGAGCTTCATATAGGTAATAACTGTCGTCAAAATACTTAAATGTATCTGCCTCTATTCGGTTTTCGTAATAATAGGCGTAAATCAAATACACCAGAAATCCGAAAAATACTTTGGCTAAAAACGCAAATCGAAGTGCATTGGTTTGTATTCCGGATTCTTTTATAAAGGGGATTTTCCCGATTATAAAAAGTAGAAATAGCAGATAAGGTAAAGTAAGTAATAAATTAATCATTCCGAATTCTTTCTATTCCACACACATAATTAGCTACAAATTTAATCAAACCAACGTAACTCTTGTTTGAATTATTACAAGTATTTTCGTACATATTATTGATCATGCGTATATTTTTAATCGTTGTTACTTTTTCTCTTTCAACTTTGGTGAGTTTTCTTTATGCTCAGCAAAATCAAAATAATGCAGAAGTCAGTTTGAATAAACTGATCGATCAGTGGCACTTAGATGCTGCAAAGCCCAATTTTTTTCGATATTTTGAAGTGACAACCGATGATTTTATTTTCTTGGGTACCGCACCGGGTGAACGATGGAATAAAACTCAATTCAAGCAATTCGCAAAACCGTATTTTGATGCCGGAAAGGCATGGGATTTTAAGCCTTCAAACCGGAATTGGGTTTTTTCAGAGAACCAGAAAATTGCGTGGTTTGACGAGGATTTAGCAACATGGATGAATTCGTGCAGGGGAAGCGGCGTATTTGTAAAGGAAGGAAAAAACTGGAAGTTAGCTTACTACAATTTGACTGTTCTTATTGAGAATGAAAAAATTCAAGAATTCATTAAATTACGTCAAAACTGATGTTTGTTCAACAGAATACAATTCAAGCACTTTTTGATTATCTGAAAACAAAATTAACTGGGGCTTTTTCGGAAAATGAAATCCGTAACATGTATAAAATTCTTATCTGTTTTCGATTGAAGTGGACGGATTCTGAATATCTATTAAATCAAGATCAGCGCTTGTCCGAGTCTGATTTATTATTTGTTCGAAGTTGTGTAAATAGACTATTAAAAAACGAACCATTTCAATATATAGTCGGTGAAACCGAGTTTTTTGGACTGAAATTTAAATGTAATTCAAATGCGTTGATCCCTCGGCCTGAAACAGAAGAACTAGTAGCACATGTTTTAAAAACAATGGCTCATGTTGAAAGTCCAAAAATAGCAGATTTATGTACTGGTTCGGGTTGTATCGGTATATCGTTAGCAAAAAAAATAGGTGGGGCTAAAATTGTTCTTACAGATATTTCGGAAGGAGCAATTGAATTAGCAGAGTCCAATGCAATATTGAATGAAGTGAAAGTCGAATATTTAATTGAAGATCTTTTTTCTAGTTCAGCTTTCAAAGGATGGGAAATAAATTCATTTGATTGTTGGGTTTCCAATCCACCTTATATTCCGTTCATTGAAAAGTCGGAAATGGAAGAAAATGTTGTTGGTTACGAACCGCATATTGCTCTCTTTGTTGAGGATGCTAATCCTATACTATTTTACCAGGAGATAATTACACACGCAAAGCTTTATTTGAAAAAAAATGGGTGGTTGTTTTTTGAAATTAACCCCGAATTTTCTGCTGAAATAATTTGGTATTTGGAAAAAAATGGATTTGTTAACATTGAATTGATGAAAGATTTACAAGGTCGAATACGCATGCTAAAGGGTCAAAATGCGTAAATTTACCAAGTGAATTCAGAACAAGCTCAGCAGGAAATACTTCGGTTGTCCGAAATAATTAACTTTCATAGTCATTTGTATTATGTAGAAAGTCGTAGCGAAATTTCTGATTTTGAATTTGATAGTTTGTTGAAGCAATTGCAAGAACTGGAAATTCAATTCCCTCAATTTACTTTATCAAATAGCCCAACCAAAAGAGTTGGAGGAGATCTCACCAAAAGGTTCGAAACGGTTACTCATCGGTATCCAATGCTTTCTCTGTCAAATACTTATTCAGAAGAAGAAATTTTGGAATGGGAAAATCGCATCAAGAAGTTGGTAGATGAGGAGGTAGAGTATGTATGTGAATTGAAGTATGATGGTGTGGCCATTGGAATTCGATATGAAAATGGCCAGTTATCCAAAGCTGTAACCAGAGGAGACGGCGCAAAAGGAGAGGATGTTACTAATAATGTTAAAACCATCCGAACTATTCCTTTGTCACTAAAAGGTGATTTTCCATCAGACTTTGAAATTAGGGGGGAGATTTTTTTGCCCATTGCGAAATTCAATTCAATAAACAGCGAGAGGGAACTGAAAAGTGAACCGATGTTTGCTAATCCGCGCAACACGGCATCAGGGACCTTAAAAATGCAAGATTCTAAAGTAGTTGCGTCCAGGGGATTGGATTCTTTTCTTTACGGAATATATGGTGAAGGAATAAATTCTACGGGTCATTTTGAATCGGTTCAAAAAGCAGCTGAATGGGGTTTTAAGGTGCCAGCTACTCCATTGAGGTTTATTGAAAAAACAAATTCGATCAAAGAGATAATGAATTTTATTGAATTCTGGAATACAAATCGATTGAGTCTTCCTTTTGAGATTGATGGAGTTGTTGTTAAAGTAAATAATTACGAACAACAAACGAAATTGGGTTTCACCGCGAAATCACCGAGATGGGCGATAGCTTATAAATTTAAAGCTACTCGAGTAGAAACAGAATTGTTGAGTGTTGATTATCAAGTAGGAAGAACAGGGGCAATTACTCCTGTCGCTAATTTACTTCCCGTTCAATTAGGTGGTACAACCGTAAAACGTGCTTCCTTGCACAACGCAGATCAAATTGAGAAATTAGATTTGCACCTCGGAGATTTTGTTTATGTTGAAAAAGGCGGAGAGATAATTCCAAAAATTGTTGGGGTAAATACGGAAAAACGTCCTTCTGAAGCTCAGAAAATTAATTTTATTTCTACTTGTCCAGTTTGTAATGGACTTTTAACAAGAAAAGAAGGTGAAGTTGGACATTTTTGTGTGAACGAAAAGTTTTGTCCTCCGCAAGTAAAAGGAAAAATTGAACATTTTATTTCAAGAAAAGCATTAAATATTGATGGGCTAGGAGATGAAACAGTGGATTTGTTGTATGAAAAAAAATTAGTCACAACAGCTGCAGATTTATATGATTTGACTTTTGACCAATTATTAAATTTGGATCGAATGGCCGAAAAATCGGCAAATAATCTTTTGTTTGGTCTAGAGCTTTCTAAAAAAATCCCATTTGAACGTGTTTTATTTGGATTAGGAATTCGCTTTGTAGGTGAAACAAGTGCCAAAAAATTAGCGAGGCATTTTGGTTCGATAGATGATTTAATGAAGGCTTCCTACGACGATTTAATTGAGGTGGATGAAATTGGGGGTAAAATAGCAAATTCAATACTAGAATTTTTTGGAGATACTGAAATACAACAATTAATTGATCGATTGAAGGAAAAAGGCATTCAATTTATTGGAGAGAAAAAAGAATTTAATAAGGGTGTTTTTACAGGAAAAATCATTGTTGTATCCGGTGTTTTTTCAGTCTTTAATAGGGATGAATTAAAAGAGCTAATTGAGCAACATGGCGGAAAAAACGGATCTAGTATTAGTTCTAAAACAGATTTTTTGCTTGCAGGGGAAAATATGGGGCCTTCCAAATTAAAAAAAGCAGTAGATTTAGGGGTGGCAATTATAAGTGAGGATGATTTTGTAAAACTTTTAAATAATTGATTTTGAACGAAAAAAGTATTTGGAGCACTACGGATGCATTATTAATTGTTCTGAATTGTGAAAATGATGATCAGTTAAAAGGGTATAAAAAAGCGTTAGATAAAGCGCTTAATGATAGTAATGTTCAGAAATTAACAATTGTTGTTCTATTACCCAAGGACGTGGACAAAAACGCAATGACGCCTCATTTTGTAATATATTATGTTTCACCGGCAGATTTTAATTTCTTCGGAAAGCTAAAAGATATTCAATTGTTGGACGAATTCAAGTTAGATTACGATACATTAATTTGGTTTGGTGATGACACGCATCGTATCTTTTCGCAGATTAAAAAAATCCCATTCACGAATCGAATTGGGGTAAATGCCGCTCGATCATATTTCGAAATGCATGTTACTGCAGATTCTGATGAACCAGCTATTGCCGTTCAGTTCGTGCATCAAGTATTGTCAAAATCTTATTCAGAATAATTTAACAAACATAATATGAATTCATTTTTTACAGGTTCAGGAGTTGCTCTTGTTACGCCATTAAGCACTGATTTTACAATTGATTTTGATGCGTTAAGAAAACTAGTGCGTTATCAAATTGAAAATGGAACGGATTTTTTAGTAGTACAAGGAACAACAGGAGAATCACCTACTTTATCACAAGAAGAAAAAATTCAAGTCCTTCAAACTGTTATCGATGAAAATAAAGGAAAACTCAAAATAGTTTATGGAGTAGGTGGGAATAATACACTAGAAATTGGTGAAAAATTTAAACTGATTCCTGCAGGTGTTGATGGAATATTATCTGTTTCACCCTACTACAATAAGCCTACTCAACAAGGAATTATTCAGCATTTTACTTATTTAGCGAGTTGTACCAACCTGCCAATAATTTTGTATAATGTTCCCGGCCGAACAGGTTCCAATATGTTACCATCCACCACACTTAAATTAGCAGAGATTCCGAATGTTGTTGCAGTGAAAGAAGCTTCCGGAAACATGGAGCAAATAATGGAAATAATTCGATTAAGGCCGGAAGGGTTTGATGTTTTATCTGGGGATGATGCGTTAACCATGCCCTTAATTGCGGCAGGTGCTGATGGGGTGATTTCCGTTGTTGCAAATGCTTTTCCTAAATTGTTTGGGGAAATGGTTCATGCTTCAATGAAGGATTCATTACCGGAAGCGCGCAAGGCTCATTATGAATTAATGCATGTTACAAAACTATTTTTCGAAGAAGGTAATCCAGGTGGAGTTAAGATGTCTTTAGCTGTTCAAGGTATTATAAATGAAACAATGCGATTGCCTTTAGTTCCTGTGTCCGATGAGTTAAGAAATAGAATTCAAGCAGAAACAAAACGTATTTTGAGTTTGTAGTTATTTATTATCTTGGTGAATTTAACCAGCAGTTTGTTTTTTCTAAGTGTTAAGCGGACAATATGTACAGAAAATCAAATTGATTAGTATATTTGTTACGCAAATTAAATTTTTGTAAAATGGCAGGAAAAGTAGCTTCTGAATCAAAGAAAAAAGCAGTATCAATGAAACCTAAATTCACAAAAGAAACATACGTAAAGTGGTATAAAGACATGTTATTAATTCGACGTTTCGAAGAAAAAACTGGTCAATTGTACATTCAACAAAAATTCGGTGGTTTTTGTCATTTATATATTGGTCAAGAAGCCATTGTGGCAGGAACAGCAAGCGCTTGTCGTCCAGGAGACAAACACATGACAGCATACCGCGATCATGGCCATCCAATTGCTTTTGGTACGGATCCGCGCGTGTTGATGGCAGAATTATATGGCAGAACAACTGGATGTTCAAAAGGGAAAGGTGGCTCCATGCACTTTTTTGATAAAGAAAAGAATTTCATGGGAGGTCACGGTATTGTTGGAGCTCAAATTGCAATGGGAACAGGTATCGCTTTCGCTGAAAAATATAATGGAACAGATAATGTAGCTTTTGTTTCAATGGGAGATGGAGCGGTTAGACAAGGTGCTCTTCATGAGACATTCAATATGGCTATGATTTGGAAATTACCTGTGATCTATATTATTGAGAACAATAATTATGCAATGGGTACTTCTGTTGAAAGAACAACCAATGTAACTGATTTATCAAAAATAGGCGCTTCCTATGAAATGCCATCCCGTGTGGTTAATGGCATGCGTACAGAGGATGTACATGAGGCAATTGAAGAAGCAACAGTGCGAGCAAGAAGAGGAGATGGCCCAACTTTATTGGATATAAGAACTTACAGATATAAAGGACATTCTATGTCGGATCCTCAGAAATACAGAAGTAAAGACGAGGTAAACGAATGGATTGAACAAGATCCAATTGAACATTGTTTACGTATTGTTCAAGAAAACAAATGGTTATCCGAAAAAGAAATTACAGAAATTGATCTTTGGGTGAAAAAAGAAGTGGAGGAATCTGTTGTGTTTGCGGAGAATTCGCCTTACCCTGAGTCTCATGAAATCTATGAAGATGTTTACACGCAAACAGATTATCCGTATATTAAAGAATATTTAGCATAATTAAAAGATATGGCAGAAATAGTTTACATGCCGAAGTTGAGTGACACAATGGTTGAAGGTGTTGTTGCTTCTTGGAATAAAAAAGTCGGTGATACAGTAAAAGAAGGGGAAATCCTTGCTGAAATTGAAACTGATAAAGCAACCATGGAATTTGAATCTTTTTACAATGGTACGTTGCTTCATATTGGAGTGGAAACAGGCAAAACGGCTGATGTAAACGCAATTTTAGCAATTATTGGAGCTAAAGGAGAAGATATTTCATCCTTGCTTTCTGCTGCGCCGGTTTCAACTCCAGTAGCTGATTCAGTTCCTATTCCAGAACCAGTGAAAGCTGAAGTAATTTCAGCCCCAGTTATTCAAAAACCAGTTTCCACTCCTGCAGCTGTTATAGCGAATTCATCCGATCGAATTTTTGCGTCTCCGTTAGCTAAAAAACTTGCTGAGGAAAAAGGAGTAGACATTCAATCAATTGCGGGTACTGGTGAAAACGGTAGAATTGTAAAAAGAGATGTTGATCATTATTCCCCTTACACTCCAGCTGATCGACCTGTATTTTCATCTATACCTGGACAAGAATCGTACACGGATGAGCCTGTTTCTCAGATGCGCAAAACAATTGCTCGTAGGTTAGCTGAAAGTAAATTTACCGCTCCCCATTTCTATTTGACCCTTGATATTGACATGGATAACGCTATTGCAACGCGCACTTCATTGAATGCGATGGATGGTATAAAAGTTTCGTTTAACGATATGGTTGTTAAATCAGTAGCTGTTGCCCTAAAAAAACATCCGAATGTGAATAGTGCATGGATGGGGGATTTTATCCGTCGAAATGATCATATACACGTTGGAGTTGCTGTTGCTGTAGAAGATGGTTTACTCGTTCCTGTTGTTCGTTTTGCAGATTCAAAAGGATTAATGCAGATTTCAGCTGAAGTACGTGAATTTGCTAAAAAAGCAAAAGATAAAAAATTACAACCTTCTGATTGGGATGGGAATACATTTACTATATCCAATTTAGGTATGTTTGGAATTGAATCATTTACAGCAATCGTTAATCCGCCAGATAGTTGTATTTTGGCTGTTGGAGGAATTAAAGAAGTTCCAGTGGTTAAAAATGGTCAAGTGGTGCCAGGAAATGTAATGAAAGTTACATTGTCTTGTGATCACCGGGTTGTTGATGGCGCAATGGGTTCTTCTTTTCTTCAAACATTCAAGCAGTATATGGAAAATCCTGCCGCTATGTTGTTGTAATTCACAGTTAAGATAGTTATTAACATTTTTTACAAATTTCCAATTTTATTGTAATTTAGCGCGGAAATTTTATTCTATTAAACTTACTACTATGCTAAAAAATTACATTGGGTTGAAATCTGCGATTTACATTGCTTTTCTTTTAATAAGTGCATCTACATTTTCTCAAGCAACGATCAAGGTAACAGTGACATCTGTTCAAACAGCAAGTAACGTTGACTGCGATGGTATATTTTTAGGAGATAGTGATTTTGTATGGGAGTATACGGCTACGGACAATACGCTTGGATACATAAATAACAATCCTGCTTTGTTTGGGGTTTTTGATTTTAACTATACAAATATTAACAACAACAATGGTCCTTACAACATTACAGTAAACAACTTATTTTTCGATAGACAATATATTTGCCCATTGGATGTTCCAACTACCATAAACTTAGCTTGGGAGGCTTATGAAAATGATGATGCAGGGAATTATGATGTTTTAGGTATTACAGATGTAGAGACAGGTATTCAAAACGTAAGTATGGCTATTCCTGGATCAACAGGTACTACCAATTATAGCTTTACCACAGTTGGTAGTGGAGGAGGTTGTAGTCAAACATATACCATTTATTTATCTGTAGAAAGAATTGATTTTGCGCCAACCGTAATCATTTTACCAGATGATATTTGCAGCGCGACTTTGTTAAATACTAATACTTCTTACAATGTTGCATTGTGTCAGAGTAATACCTTAGAAATTAACGAGCCAAGTGCAGGAGATGTTAATGCTAATAATTCATCTGCTTGGTTTAGATTCGTTGCTCCTCCAAGTGGTTCAGTTGAAATTTCAACGGATAACGGAGCGACAGAAATTGGAACCTATTTTCAAATTTATCACGCTGCAGATGGTAGTTCTTGCACAACCGGATTACAACCATTAACGGCTGCTGTAATTAAAAATAAGTTTGATTACTTATCTCATATTCAATTTTCAGATGGAATTGATGCACTTGGATTAGATCCTGAAGCGCAATTATCATTAAATGCATGTGATCCTTTTCCAGGGATTAGTTATCAGAAATTAATTGCTGGTGAAACATATTATGTTCAAATAATAGGTGACGATAACGCAGCAGGAATTGCAGAGATTCGTGTTAATGATTTAGGAGGAGGTAGCGCAGATGCAGAAGATATTCCTTGCCAATCTCCTTCCGTAACATATGGTTCAAATGTCATTAGTACAAGCACTGGAGCGGCATCAGTTACCTTGGATTTCGGCTGTGCCTATGATGGTGGAAATGATTATGCAGAAACAGGTGCTGTCCATACGGATAACAACCCAATTCATTATCATGCCTACGATTATGATCATGTTGCCGCAAATAATCCAGTGGTCAATGAATCAGTTTGGTTGAATTTTGTTGCTCCAAATAGCGGTCGAATGATATTTGAATCAGATTATCAAGATGCGCTTTATGGAGAGAATAATGCGTTGTTTGGTTATGATATTCGTTTTTCGCCAGGTATACCTTCAGATTATTCATGTGCTAATCTTGAGTTCATTGCAGAAGATGAAGGAGGCACCAATAGTTTTCTAGGAGGAGATCCAAGCGCCCGTATAGACAGAAGATGTCTTGAGCCAGGATATAAATATTATGGAATGGTTGATCCCTCCGATAATCTTACTCCATTGAGTACGCAAAGTATTAAATCTTGGTTATATGACCCAAGTATCTCAGATCCAACCTTGAATTCTCCCGGGAATGATATTTTGTGCCTAACCTTGCAAAACACGCTCTATGAGGTGCCTGTTATTTTAGCGAATACGAATCCCACATTTCAAGCTGTTGCAGGTTCAAATGTGTTTGCTTGTCGCGAATTTTTAGCTGGTGAACCTGCAGCTGATCCCAATGCTGCTAACCGCGCTGATCAAACTGTATGGCATTATTTTACGGCTCCTCCATCCGGTGCAGTTGAATTAAGTATTCGTGCCTACATAGGAATGAATTTATTAAGGTACAATGTCTTTGAATTGTTAAATGGAACGGATTGCTATGGTGGACTTCAACCTGCCACCTATACCCAAGATGGAACACGAAATACTCCAGTTGTAACTCCAATTATATCCGGTACTGCTGGATTTAATGGAACACAAACATCTGCGTGTTGTCTGGAACCAGGGAAAGTTTATGCGATTCAAATCGATGGTGGTTCACCAGGTGATGAAGGTCAATATATTATTGAATACATTCAGGAAATAGATAGCGATGCAGGTGATATTTATGTTGAATTGGCAAATGGAGATAGCTTAACAATAGCACAGCAAGATACAGCATTTATTTGTTTCGGTGACGTGTTTACTCCTGGTATAACTGTTAACGGTATTGGAGAGTCGACCCAAAGTTTACCTAATTGCTTAACACCAGGTTATGTTATACATCAAGTTCAAAATTTACCAGATCCAATTGCAAATACAGGTTTTAACAACGCTTACATCGATACGTTAATAGGATTGAATGGAACATTTACCAACAATGGCGATGGTAGTGGTTCATTCGGTAATCCGTTATTTAATACGCTCCATTATATTTCACCTGCAGGTGATATTACTGCAAATTGGGGTGATTTTTCTTGCGGTACATCCACGGTTTCAACAGGTCTGCCTATCGTGTTTTTACAACAGTTGAATGCTGTATTCAATTATGACAATGCGACTTGTACTGCCACGTTTTCGGCTACTGGTGGATTAAATGGATATTATTCAAGCCCATATTCATATTCTATAACTAGCCCTTCAGGTTCAGTGGTTTCAAATGGTTCATTGGCATCAGGAGTAAGTTCATCCTATACTGGTTCTGAGGCTGGAATTTATACTGTTCAAATTAATGATGGTGCTTGTCCGCAAATTTTCACTTTTGACGCAACTAATTGTAATAATCCTTGTACACCAACAACAACAAATATCCCACTTTCTATATGTCAAGGTGAATCAATTTTATTAGGAGGCGCACAACAAACAGAATCTGGAATTTATACCGATGTTTTCATTACTTCCCAAGGCTGTGATAGTACGGTAATTACAAATCTTTCCATTAATCCGGTTCAGTCTGTTTTGAAGGAACATGATTTATGTCCGGGTGGCTCAATTCAGGTAGGATCCAGTACTTACACAAATGCTGGGGTTTATGTAGATACAATTCAAGCCATTACAGGTTGCGACTCGATAGTAACATCGGTCATTTTTATACTGCCAACAATAACGACTAACATTGACGTAACCATTTGTTCTGGAGTTAACTATGATTTCAATGGAACCTTCTTAACAAATGAAGGAGTTTATTCCGTTACTCTAGCAACATCTGAAGGTTGTGATTCTGTCGTGGTGCTCTCGTTATTTGTAACTCCACCAAACTCATCGTATGAATCAGTTGAGATTTGTTCTAACGAGTATTATACATTTGCTAGTCAAAATTTAAATATAAGTGGAATTTATACCGACACACTTTCTACCGCTAGCGGATGCGACTCAGTTCTTGTATTAGAACTTTCAGTACTTGATTGTGAATTTGAAATAAGTAACATTTTAACTCCAAATGATGACGGACAAAACGATACTTGGAAAGTGAGTGATGTTTCTAAAATTGCTGGATGTGATGTGAATATTTATAATCGTTGGGGCGAAATGGTTTATAATACAAATGATTATAATAATCAATGGGGTGGAACTAGAAATAATGAACCCTTACCTGATGGAGTTTATTTTTATTCTATAAAATGTTCCGATAAAGAATATACAGGTGAGATTAACTTATTACGATTTAAAAAATAATTGAAATCATGAAAAAAATAATTTTTATCGTTTTTGCTTCGGTTTCTTTGGTTTCATTGGCTCAGCAAACTCCTCAAAGTAACGTTTATAGTTACAATAGGTATTCAATTAATCCTGCATATGCTGGTGCAAGTGGATGTACCGAAATAAATTTTTCTCATCTAAATCAATGGGTGAAGGTAGAAGGGGCCCCACTTACTAGTTATTTAGGTGTAAATACCCGTCTAGGTAAGAATATTGGTATAGGAGGTCAGGTTTTAGTGGATAAAATCGGAATGATCAATCAAGTAAGCGGTATGGGATCAATTTCTTATGGCTTAACCTTTGCGAAATTTCACACCTTGCGTTTTGGTTTGGGAATTGGGTTTAATCAATATAGAGTGAATCCATCATCAGCAATTGCTTTCGATAATCAAGATCCAATCATCAATGGCGGAAGTCAATCATCAGGAACATTAAATTCTGAATTGGGAATTTTCTACCAATGGAAAAATTTAGAGCTTTCTGTGGCTTCCAAGCAATTGTTGCAAACGTATACGAATTTTGGATACGCGAGCTTGGATGGATATGGACTTCGTAGACATTTCAACGCGTTGGCTGCATATAAAATCAATGTCAATAATAATTTTGCTGTAAAACCGTCAGTTTTTTTAAAAGGGATCAATACCGGAATGCAAACAGATATCAATACAGATGTTATTTACAAGAACTTCATTCAGGCGGGTATTGGTTACAGAACTCAAGTTGGATTAATTTTACGCGCTGGAATTACGATTCAGGATTTGTTTTTCATAGGTTATGCGTATGAAACTCCTATGAGAAACATTGCATCTTATAGCTCTGGTTCACATGAAGTGGTTTTAGGTATAAAGTTCTGTAGAGCTAAAAAGAAGCAAGAAATTGTGGAAATTATAGAAATCGATACCCTTGTTAATATCGCTAAAAAAACAACGGAACCAATCATTCAAGATACAGTCTTTGTTCAAAAAACAGACACAGTATTCATTACCAAAGGCTCAGGAATATCAAATGATGAGGTGAATACCATTTTGTTGAGTGTTGAACGAAATTTATTATTTGAAAAACAACGTTTCGTTATTCAAACTAAATCATTTGATGAACTTAAATCACTTGCACAAATACTTGGTTTGCGTCAAGACATAATGATTGAAGTGGAAGGACATACAGATGATCGTGGAGATGACACTGAAAACATGAATCTTTCTAAAGATCGAGCAAATGAGGTAAAAACGTATTTAGTGAAAAATGGAATTGACGGAAACCGAGTGAAAGTGAGTTATTACGGGGAGACAAAACCAATGGGTAATAATGAAACGGAGTCAGGTCGTCAAATGAATCGTAGGGTTCGAATTAAAATCATCAATAAAGAATAAGCTCAATGCTTACTTTTCGTGTTGAGAAAAAAGTATTCGATTTTACATTTGGAGCGGGGACTTCTCGTGGTATTCTTCACCATAAAAAATCGTGGTTTATTCATGCGATTGATTCAGAGGCACTATTTCAAGGTATAGGAGAATGTAGTGTAATTGAAGGGCTTACCCCTGAATATTTATCGGATGATGATTATGTTTCTCGAATTAATCAAGCCATTTATCTGATAGGAGATTTAAACCCTGCCGATTTCAAAGAACAGCTATTTACAAAATTCTCTTCAACCGAAATCGAAGAGTTTTTTAATCACAATTCTTCCATACGATTTGGTTTTGAAACAGCAATTTTAGATTGTTATACTGGAGGTAAAGGTATTTACTTTAATTCTCCATTTGTAACAGAAGGTTTAAAAATATCCATCAATGGTTTAATTTGGATGGGGAACGAATCCTTCATGTATGAACAAATAGAACAAAAGTTAATAGAAGGGTTCACGACTTTGAAAATGAAAGTTGGTGCGATTGATTTTAATCAAGAATTGGCTATTCTTCGTTCAATTCGTAAAAATGATAAGTTAAAAAACATTACGCTTAGAGTAGATGCAAATGGGGCTTTCTCCTCAGATAATGTCATGGAAAGATTGAAACAATTAGCAGAATTTGAAATTCATTCCATTGAACAACCTATCGCAACAGGAAATAGTGAATTATTGAAGAGAATTTGTATCGATTCACCTATTCCAATCGCTTTGGATGAAGAATTAATTAGTGTTTTTTCTAAACAAGAAAAACTTTCGTTTTTAAATGAAATCAACCCACAATTTATTGTGCTTAAACCAAGTTTACACGGCGGCTTCAAAGGGACAATGGAATGGATTGATGTTGCTGAAACAAATGGAATTCAATGGTGGATTACATCAGCTCTTGAATCCAATGTAGGATTGAGCGCAATCTGCCAGTTTACGGCTCAATTTACTAATACACTTCCTCAAGGACTTGGAACAGGTTCTTTGTATACAAATAATATTGACAAGGGATTAATTGTTGAAAATGGATTTATTTTTTCAGCCAAGCATTAGCCGTGTTGGTACTTTAGAATCATTTTTGGGTAATTAATATAGTTAACAATTACATCACAAAAGATTAAAATCAGCAAGTCAAAAAATATCATTTTGTTTAATTACTTTTAAAAAGTGAAATTTTACGTTCAATTTCTTTTTTTTACGCCACTACTTCTGGTAGCTTGTGAAATGCAATTGGGTCCAAGTTTCAATGATAAGGAAGAACGCATTCAAGCGCCAATTTTGAACAAGGACATGGGTTTTAAAAAATTGATGGGTGAATGGTTGTATGTGGATAGAAAGAAAAATGCCTATATCAAGCAAGTAACATATCTTCAGTCAGGTCCCTATAGCCAACGAGAAAGAGTCATGCGTTATTTTAATTTGGTCGCTTTTGAAAATACAATTCTTCCTTTGCAGAAATTGATTCATGCGGCATCCTTCAATCAAGTGGATAGTTTTAAATATGAAGATAAAAATCATTATTATCTTTACAATCCTAATTCAAAAAGACCACCTGCTTTTTCTTGTTTAGAAAAAAAACAATAAATATGAAAAAATTACTCTTATTGTCACTTTTTCACTTTTCTTATTTCTGGGTATTTCCTCAGCCTATCCAACAACAAAAGGCATCTTGTTTTCAAGTTCCTACCCAAATCTCGATGGATCAGATAAATAATTTTAGTATTTCCAATGAGTGTATGATTACCTCATTTTCATTTCAATTAGTAAACCGATGGGGGCAGGTTGTACGAGAATCAAATGTTCTAAACTCACCGATTATATGGCAACAACTGGGTGACACTAAAAAAAGTAAATTAAAAAACAAGAAGCAATCAAACACCAAAAACACCGAGCAATTACTCACTCAAGGAGTTTATTTTTATAGTATTACTTTTACGCTACAAGGTTCAAATTTACCTGAAAAACAAACCGGAAATCTTTCCATTTATTAAAAAACTAAATCGTGCAACAACTTAATTTAACTTTATCTCAGTTTACAGAAGGAACTCTTTTTTTTGAATTTGATATAGATAATCAACCATTATCCTCTAGGTTGCAAGTTGATTTAAAGGAGCTAACTGGCATGTTCACACCTGAAGGATCTGACAGTGGTTATTTTGTTACGCAAATTGCAAAATACATTGGTAAAATGCCAACTGACCGAATTTTATTATACGTCTGCTCCGATTGTGGTGAGCTAAGTTGTGGAGCTTTATCTGCCAAAATAGATTTTACCGATGAAAAAGTGATTTGGAGTGATTTTGCATATGAAAATGCGATTGAAATTGTGGAAAGGTATCCTGAAATTGGACCTTTTGAATTTTCGCGTATGGAATATACTAAAACCTTTTATGCTATTGCACCGCAACAATCTATTAATGAAAACTTAAATTGACGTGTGAAACTGAATTAAAATAATATGTCTAAATTACTTCAAGTACTAACCACTTTTCTCTTCCTTGGAATACTATTTACTGGAAATACTCAAGGTTATTATCCTATGGGCAGTCGTGCTCAATCCCTTGGTAATGCAAGCAACACCTTGGAAGATGTATGGGCCTATCACCACAATCCTGCCGCTCTAACAGGTGTCAAGAAATTGGCAGTGGGGATTAGTTATGAAAATCGATTTTTACTGAAAGAATTGCAGTCTCAAGGAGTAGCCTTAGCATTACCTTTAAAAAAAGGAGTTATTTCTTTTGGAGGTCAGCGTTTTGGATACCGTAATTTTCTTTCATTTAAAACAGGGTTGGGATATAGTTTAAAATTAAGTGAATTGTTGTCAGCTGGAGTGCAACTTAATTATGCAGGTATTCGATTGCCAGACGCCTATGGCAGCCATGGTACTGTTACGGCTGAATTAGGATTGTTAGCGAAAGTTAATGATAAATGGAAACTGGGATTTAGTGTTTTTAACATCGGTCGAAATAAGCTTTCTGATTATCAAGAGGATAGATACACGACCGTTATGCGTTTAGGGACGGCCTATAAAATTTCTTCCAAGGTACTTTTTGTCGCGGAAGCTGAAAAAAATGTAGATTATCCACTTCGAGGAAAAGTAGGAATTGAATATGCAGTTGTCTCTAATTTTTTTATTCGGGGTGGTTTTGCAACGGAACCAGTAGAGGTTAGCTTTGGAGTTGGATATCAATTCAAAAAATTCTTCAAGTTGGATCTTGGAAGTTGTTACCACCAAATTTTGGGTTGGTCGCCTAATTTTTCATTTAATTATCAATTGCAATAGCATGAAGCTTAAGTTGGTCGTTAGTTTATTGGTTTTGTTAGCCACTGGAAGGGCGATTTCACAGGCAAGAAATGAAATTATTCAGCAGCGCATCGAATTTATTTCTGAGCAATTGCAATCAGAGGAAATTGATTTAACGAATGTTATTGAATCTTTGAATTTTTATTTTGATAATAAGCTGAATTTGAATACCGCCAATACGGAAGACCTCGAAGAACTCAATTTGTTAACGGCTGTTCAAATCAATGATTTACTCTTGCATAGAAAGCTTTTTGGGAAATTAATTACGATTTATGAGTTGCAAAGCCTTAAATATTGGGATTTATCGATCATTCAATTGGTTTTACCTTTTGTTTATGTGGATGACAAACTAGATAATTTGCACATTACATTTAAAGAAGCATTAAAAGAAGGAAATTTTGAGCTTTTCACCCGATACCAGCCAACGATTGAGAAAAAAGGTGGATATGCACCCGTTTCCGATTCGGTATTGAATGCATCTAATAATTATTATCATGGAAGTTCTGATCGGTATTATACTCGATTTCGCTATACATATAAAACGAATATAAGTATTGGAATTACTGCTGAAAAGGATGCTGGAGAACAATTTTTTAAAGGCGCTCAGAAAAATGGATTTGATTTTTACTCTGCCCATGTATTTTTTAAAGGGGGGAAATACCTAAAATCTTTTGCGATTGGTGACTATCAAGTTCAAATTGGACAAGGAATAAATATGTGGTCAAGTTATGCTTTTGGTAAAACAGCTGATATTGCCACGATGAAGCGAAATGCAATTCCCATTCGAGCGTATACATCTGTTGATGAAAGTAGGTTTATGCGTGGTGTTGCTGCTGATTTTGGCTATAAAGATTTTAGTTTACTCACATTTGCATCCGTTAAAAAAGTAGATGCGAAACAAGCCATTGCAGATTCAACTTACGATGATTTAGAATTTATATCAACGATTGATTTATCAGGGCTTCATCGTACAAATTCGGAAATTGCTAAGAAAAATGGCTTGACTGAATACGTGGCAGGTACAAATCTGAGATACGTGAAGGGACCGTTGCGATTAGGTGTAACTGGAGTTGCACAAGGGTATGATAAGCCCTATTTAAAAACAGAGACGTATTATAACCAGTTTGATTTTAGAGGGAAGCAAAATCTGTCGGCTAGTTTTGATTATAATTATGTGTATCGAAATGTTAATTTATTTGGTGAAATGTCTAATAACTTTTTCCAGTATGAAGGTGAATGGAATGGGGGAGGAGCAATGGTTCACGGAGCAATGGTTTCGCTAGATGCTAATGCAAGTATTGGTTTATTATATCGGAATTATGGAAAGGGCTACCAGACATTTTATAACGCTGGATTTTCTGAGGGTAGTAATACTCAAAATGAACAAGGACTTTACGCCGGAACAAAATTAAAAATAACGAAAGCTTGGTCATTGAACGGCTATATTGATTTATTCAAATTTCCTTGGTTGAAGTATCAGATTGATGCACCAACTCAGGGGCACGAGTTTTTAATACAACCCATTTATAAACCGAACAAGATTTTCGAAATTTATGGAAGGTTTCGTCAACAATTGCGACAAAAAAACAGTAGGAATTCTGATGGAACAGTTACTGGAATTGAAGATGTTTTACAGCGTAATTATCGGTTAAATGTGTCTTACGTGATTAATGAATTTTTCTCTTTTAAAAGTAGATTGGAATATGTGACAATTAATCGCTTGAGTAATAAGTCAGAAAAAGGGATGTTATTTACTCAAGATTTGTTGTATAAACCAAAAGGATTACCCATTGATATTGCATTGCGTTATGCCCTTTTTGATACCGATAGTTATGACACAAGATTATACTCTTTTGAAAACAATGCTTTGTATGTATTTGCTGTTCCAGCCTATTATTATCAAGGAAATCGAGCCTATGTTTTAGTAAGGTACTCATTCTTGAGGCATTGTGATTTGTGGGTGCGGTATGGATATTTTCTGTACAACAATAGACAGAGCATAAGTTCAGGTTCAGAAGGTATTTTAGGGAGCAAGAAATCCGATTTGGTCATTCAATTGAGAATTTCTTTCTAAAAGAATCCCATGATTTTCAATGGATTAAAGTTGTTTATTCACAATTTTTGGTCAAATGTTCAAAAGATTCAAACTTTTTTCAGTAAAAAGCGGTAAAAATATTTGCAATATTAAACTAGAAGCGTATCTTTGCACCCGTCTCAAAAAATAGCAATTAAGAATTAGGTTATGTCACGAGTTTGTCAACTTACAGGAAAATCGGTTATGGTTGGAAACAATGTTTCTCACTCAAATCGTAAAACAAAAAGAAGATTTTATCCAAATCTGATCACTAAAAAGTTTTTCTTACCAACGGAAAATAATTTTATCACCTTAAAATTATCGACGTCTGCGTTAAGAACCGTTAATAAAAACGGTATTGAAGCTTGTGTTAAAGAGGCAAGAAAAAAAGGGTATTTGAAGTAAATCTGTTAAAAAGCAGAAGTTAAATCCATATAGAAATGGCAAAAAAAGCAAAAGGAAATAGAATTCAAGTAATACTTGAATGTACAGAGCACAAAGATTCAGGTAAGCCTGGAACTTCTCGATACATCACCACGAAAAATCGTAAAAATACTCCGGATAGAATGGAAATTAAAAAATTCAATCCGATTTTGAAAAAATATACTGTTCATAAAGAAATTAAATAAGTAAGTCATGGCTAAGAAAGTTGTAGCGAGTTTACAAAAAGGTGGAGGTAAAGAACATACCAAAGTGATTAAAATGGTTAAGTCTGACAAATCAGGTTCTTACACTTTCAAAGAAGAGATTGTACACAATGATAAAGTGAAAGATTGGTTCGTTAAAAACTAATTTTACTAACGTGTGTTAATTATTCGTTAAGCTTCCTTAATTTAGGAGGCTTTTCTTTTTTAATAGAATATAATGGGATTTTTTGATTTTTTTAAACGTGGTAGTCAAGAGGAAAAAGAAACCTTAGACAAAGGTCTGGAGAAAACAAAACAGAGTTTCTTGTCCAAAATTGCGCGTGCAGTATTGGGTAAATCTTCTGTTGACGAAGAGGTTTTGGATAATTTGGAGGAAGTTTTAATAACGTCAGATGTTGGTGTTGAAACTACTTTAAAAATAATTGAGCGTATCCAAAATCGTGTTTCTCGGGATAAAGTAATGGGTACGGATGAATTACAACGCTTATTGCGTGAAGAGATAGCTGCGTTATTGGAGGAAAATAACTCAACTAACCAAGGTGAATTCTCTATTCCAGAAAAAAAAGGAGATCCTCATGTGATAATGGTTGTTGGGGTTAATGGAGTTGGAAAAACTACAACGATTGGTAAATTGGCGTATCAATTTAAGCAGGCTGGGCTAAACGTCGTGTTAGGTGCTTCTGATACATTCAGAGCTGCAGCGGTCGACCAATTAATAATATGGGCAGATCGTGCAGGAGTTCCAATCGTACAACAAGGAATGGGAGCAGATCCCGCCAGTGTAGCTTACGATACGCTTCAGTCAGCCAAAGCACAAAATGCAGATGTTGTAATTATTGATACTGCTGGTCGTTTACACAATAAAGTGAACCTAATGAATGAGTTGAATAAAATAAAACGGGTAATGGAAAAGGTAGTTTCAGGTGCTCCTCATGAAATTTTACTCGTTTTAGATGGCTCAACAGGTCAAAATGCATTTGAACAAGCAAAACAATTTTCTTTGGCTACGGATATTAATGCCCTGGCAGTTACTAAATTAGATGGAACTGCAAAGGGGGGCGTTGTAATTGGTATTTCTGACCAAATGAAAATCCCAGTTAAATACATTGGTGTTGGTGAAGGAATGATGGACCTTCAATTATTTGATAAAAAAACATTTGTGGATTCACTTTTTAATGATTAAAGGATGTGGTTTCGTTTGCTTTTGGTTTTATTGTTTCTATTGAATTTTTCCATAGAGGCTCAATTACTTTGGAGAATAAGTGGAAATGGACTAAAGGAAAGCTCCTATTTATATGGGACAATCCATGTTATGCCGAAGGAGAAATTTTCAATTTCACCTAAAATCCAACAAGCCTTGAAGAGTTCCCAAACATTAGCAATGGAGGTTGATTTGAATATGGATTTCAAAACCAAAATTCAAGTTGCTCAAGAAATGATTATCCCTGGCGGGAAAACACTTGAGGATTTGTTGAATTCCTCAGATTTTAAACAGGTTAAATCCTATTGTTTAGATTCATTGCACATGATAAAAGGTAAGTTTAAAAGGTATATTCGTTTAAAGCCTTTTTTCTTTTCTTCTATCATTGCTCAAGAACAAATGGGAAAAACGGCATCTTATGAAATGGAATTTAATAAAATAGCTAATAAACGTAAAATGCCGACTCTTGGATTGGAATCCATTCAATTTCAGATGCAAACGATCAATAAAATCAAGGTTGAAGATCAAGCTAAAATGATGATGCAGGAGTTTGGAGATAATCCGCAGAATCAATTCGATGTGATGCTGAATTTGTATTTAAAGGAAGATTTAGATGGCTTGTTTGAATTAATTGCTTCAGAAACACGTCAAATTCCCGAATTCAATTATAATTTTCTTGAATTAAGAAACTCAAATTGGATTCCGGTTATTCAAAAACAAATAGCTCAAAAATCAAGTTTTATCGCGGTAGGAGCTGCTCATTTACCCGGAAAAACAGGTGTGATTGAATTATTGAAAGCGCAAGGTTTTACGGTTGAACCAATCAATTAATACAAGTTTAATTAGTTAATTTTCATTAGCTAACTTTTTCTTTAACCCTGTTTTTACCTCGTGTTTTAATTTATATGTCAAATTAAACAAGAATGGAAGTGAATAATTTGTGTCTTGATGATTTAAGATCCTCCCTTCAATTCTCCTAAATACTTTTGAAATTGATTAATAGATTTTTTATCTTCTTCAATCGGTTTGCAATAGCGCTTGATTTTTCTGAAGGCAAAATAAAGATAGAAAATATATAATAGTGAAATACACACCATAAGACTGATTCCCATTCGGCTGACTTTTGAAATTTGCTCTACCGTAGAAATATGCATCTTTCCAGCGTTTGAAATTGGATCAGAATAGGTAACAAAACCTTGATAAAAAACAAATACAAAGAGGAACAATAAAATGATGTTATAAATGGAGACTGTCAACTTACCATCCAAGTAATAGGCCCTTAGACCAAAAAAAGCCAGCAGTTTGGCAAGAGGAATACTCTTTTGTGTTGCTTGTTTAACATTTGTATCTAAATGTAATATGATCCGATCAATGTATTCAATGTGTTTTTTCTTCACTTTTTGAAAATTATCAGCATTTAATTGGTCAAGTATTTCCAATTTAGGATGAAATTCTTGGCTGAGATTTTCTTTACAAAATTCAATTTTATTGTCAATTTCAAAAAACAATTGTTGCCACTCAAAATCTTCTGGATCCGTATTTTCTGATTTTTCAACCAAGTTGTTTATTTCCCTCATTGAGGTTTCCTGATTTTCTTGAAGCTCAAAATTCTTTATCTGATCAAGCAAACTTTCCGTTGAATGGTAGTTTACTTGGTTTCGTTGTTGTTTCACAGGATTTTTAATGCCTCTGTAAGCATCACGTCCCATTTCTCTACCGATTTGATTAACGAATGAATTTACTATACCCATAAATTAGTTTTTTCGAAGATATAAAAAAAGTGTGGGGAGTGGCCCGAAAAATTAGTTACTGTGATTATTTATAATGAAAAAAACTTTTCTCCATTTTTTAAAACAATATAACTTTTATTGAATAGCTTGACCAAAACAACGTTCCCGTAGATTGAATATTCTGAATCCCCTTGTAGGGTGATTTCCTCTACTTTTCCATTTACAAATGCACTCACTCCTCCAGCAATGTTGCGAAATGCAAAAACCCCATTTTTTAAAAGATAATCTTTCGGGATAAAATTACAAACTTCCTTTTTTTCACCATTTGAATACGAAAAAACATAGTTATTTTCACCCCATATTACCATATCATCTTGTACTTCCCAGAAGGAAGGACTAAAATTGGATAATTCTGTTTTTTCACCATCTTTATAATGCCAGAGGTTTCCGTTCAAATCTTCATATGCTATAAACCCTCTTCCGGATTTATATTTTTTCATGAATTGTGATTCAACATCTAAGAATTCACCTTTTTCAAATAATGCAAAACTGCGTTGGGTTGGATCATTGAAACATAAAATATCACACCCTGCCTTGAAGTCAATTTCATTATTCCAAACCCCTAAATCGTAAATCTGACCACGATAAAAGACTTTGTAAAAACTTCCGTTGTCTTTAAAAGCAACGATGTTATCACCAATTGCCGTTGGCATGTATAGTTCTCCCGTAATCGTATACAAGGGGTAGGTTTGTTTGTTGTAATAAACATTCACTGAATTGTATCTAGTGTCCTCGTAAACAATGATACTATCTTTTACGACATAATTTTTACTAAAATAGGTTAGTGTTCTTAGTTTTCCTGCGTCCCAGATATTTAAAGTTGGACCAACATTATACGCCAATAAATGATCCGATATTGAAAATTTAATATTCATATTGGTAACATCCTTTCGTTCTTTTCCATCAAAAATTCGAAGGTTTTCTCGGTTGTCCATGTAGGCAACAAATTCATCACCTGCTTGATAGCTTATTATGGGTTGCATTTCTATTGTTCTAAAATTATTATTTTCGAAAACCCGGAAATAATTATTGAAATCAACAAAAGGTACGACTGGTTGAGCTAAGCCGTTAAAAAGAAAAAACAAAACAAGTGTCAGTAGGTATACTTTCATCTTTATATTAAAACGGTTGATATTGGCAATTATTGAGCCCTTTTTTTCAAATATGTATGATCTACCCAGAAAGTTCCAAAAGGAAACAAAGATGCAAAACACATGATGAAAATTATTTTGAGTGAATATTTGTATTGAAAACCAACCCATAACACCCAAATTATGTAGGCAATAAAAAATACTCCATGAAGCATGCCCACGTAATAATTTGGTTCTTTCAGTTGATATATGTACTTAAGTGGCATCGTTAAACCGAAAGCAAGATAAGTAAAACCTTCCACCCAGGCTAAAATTCGAAGTTGTTTCAATGAGTTCATAATCAATTAAATTGGGTAACAAATGAAATATTTTTCAACCGGTTGAGCGAGCGCAGAAATGTTTAAATTATCTGATGCTTTTGATAGATCGATAATTTCGCCACTTTTCATTAATAAATTGATGTTTTGCTTGTTCTGATTATATGCTTTGTTACTTAGAATATCGGTATAAACAAAGTATTTTAACTCATCATCTTCTAACTTATAGGTTGATTTGATAATTTCTTTTTCAAGGGAAATTCGATCTTCACTGTAGGGTTCTTTTGATATTTCAATTTTAAACAGATTTCTATTCACCAAACCGGAACTTAGTAACGATAAAACGCGATCGGAACAATGTTGCCATATTTTCATAGCTCCTAAAATATCGTAATCATCCAGTAAGGCAAAATTGGCTAATACTGTTGGATTATTCTCAAAATCAATTTCTGAGACATTATTTTGAAGAAAATAGGCGAGAGGCGGACTTGCAAACAAAGTTTCTCCTTGTTGTGTTAATTCTTTGGCGCGTCTAAGTGCGTGAATTAGCATATGTTCAGCCGCAACAACCGTTTTGTGCAAATATACTTGCCAATACATCAATCGTCTTGAAACTATAAATTTTTCAATGGAATAAATTCCTTTTTCTTCCATCACTAAATTGCCATCAGAAACAGTAAGCATGTCTATCAACCGATCACTTCCAATAATTCCCTCGGACACTCCCGAATAAAAACTATCTCGATTCAAATAATCCAGTCGATCCATGTCTAATTGACTCGATACCAGTTGATGTAAAAATGGTTTCGAATACGTATTTTGAAAAATAAGTAAGGCTCTTTCTAAGTCAGAACCAAATTCTTTTGCTAGTTCTTGAATAAAGTAGCCCGATATCTTTTCATGACTTACGTTATTTACAATGTCATATTCTAATGCATGACTAAATGGCCCATGTCCGATGTCGTGTAACAGGATTGCCAATAAAACAGCTCTTTCTTCCTCCGCCGTAATTTCATGTCCCTTTCGGCGTATCGTTGAAATTGCCATGCTCATCAGATGCGTTGCACCTAAAACATGATGAAAACGAGTATGCAGAGCACCGGGGTACACTAAATGACTTAATCCTAATTGCATTATTCTTCTTAGTCGTTGCATGAACGGATGTTCAATTACATCAAATAGAATTTCATCAGGAATTGTAATAAATCCGTATACCGGATCGTTAAAGAGTTTCTTTTTGTTGTTTCGGTTAAACTGTGGGCGCAAAACTGTAATTTTATTCAAAACTAATAAATATAAGCAATATGCAAGGTAGAATTTTGTGGGCGGATGATGAAATTGATTTATTGAAGCCGCATATCTTATTTTTAGAAGCGAAAGGGTATACCGTACAAACGGTGAAATCTGGTTCTGACGCAATAGATGTTTGTCGGGATTCCGATTTTGACATCATTTTTTTGGATGAAAATATGCCAGGTATCTCGGGTCTAGATGCATTACCAAAAATAAAAGAACTTTTACCGAATGTTCCAGTTGTCATGATTACAAAAAGTGAGGAGGAACATATTATGGAGGAGGCAATTGGAAGTAAAATCGCTGATTACTTGATTAAGCCCGTAAATCCGAACCAAATATTATTGAGTATTAAGAAAAACTTAGACAGCTCAAAATTAGTTTCTCAAAAAACAAATACAGCCTATCAACAAGATTTTAGACAACTTGGAATGCAACTGAGTGGAAGGTTAGATTATGATGAGTGGACTGAACTTTTTTCAAAATTGGTGTATTGGGATTTAGAATTGGAAAAATCGCAAGATACCGGAATGCGCCAGATTCTTGAAATGCAGCAAAAGGAGGCCAATCAACAATTTTGTCGATACATTGAGTCTAATTACACAGATTGGTTGAATGGGGTAGAGGAAGGTCCTCAATTGTTGCATACAGTTATCAAGGATAAAATTGCAATGCACATTGGGAAAGAAAAAACTGTTGTTCTTGTAATTGATAATTTGCGCTTTGATCAGTGGAAGAAATTGGAACCGGAATTTGCAAAATGGTTTAAGGTTGAAAAAGAAGAAATCATTTATTCCATTTTACCAACAGCCACACACTATGCGCGAAATGCATTTTTTGCAGGTTTAATGCCTTCAGAAATTGAAAAACGTTTTCCAAACTTGTGGAAGAGTGAAGAAGATGAAGGAGGGAAAAACATGCATGAATCTGATTTCTTGGAAGCGAATCTCAAAAGATTGGGAAAACAAGTGAAATGGTCTTACAATAAAATTACGAATTTAGATGCAGGTAAGAAATTGAATGACCAATTTGCAAAATTGAAAGAAAATGATGTCAATTTCATAGTATATAATTTCGTAGATATGTTGTCGCATGCGCGAACAGAAATGGAAATGATAAAGGAATTAGCATCCGATGAGGCAGCTTATCGATCGCTTACCTTATCTTGGTTCCAGCATTCACCTTTGTTAGAAATAGTGAAAAAAATTGCTGCAGCAGGCATGAAATTAATTATTACTACTGATCATGGAACAGTTAAAGTTGATAACCCAATTCGGATCGTTGGTGAAAAAAGTACCAACACTAATTTAAGGTATAAAGTAGGTAGGGGATTGTCCTATAACGAAAAGCAGGTCTTCGTAGTTCGCAATCCACAAGACGCTTTTCTTCCGAAACAAAAAATGTCCTCGGAATTTGTTTTTGCTGGCGATTCTGATTTCTTCGTATATCCAAATAATTACAACCAATTCGTGAACTATTATCAAAACACATTTCAACACGGAGGAGTTTCTATGGCTGAAATGTTGATACCGTATATTGAGTTGGGGAGTATAAGTAGGTTGGAAAAGAAATAGTGTAAATTACGATTACTCGTATTATTCATTTTTAATAAGAAATAAGAGCTGATTAATCTCTGGTATAAATTTATTAAAAAATTACGATTAACTTTGTTCCAAATTTGGTATAAATGAAATATTCAGCACTACAAAAACAATTCGTTTTTATTTTTTTTAGTTTCGTGTTTATTGTAAAAGGCACTTTTTTTTCGCAAACAACTGGTATGATTGTTGAGCCAGCGACTGGTGCTTCCGCTTTTATTCTCGACCCAAATTCAAATGGTTTTGTTTCAGCAACTACAGCTGGTTTTTTGGGAAATGATCAACTTATAGCTAATAATGAATTGCCTTGGCTAACGTTGATTCCAGCTGGTTCTGAACCAAATTCTGATGTGCAAAATGGTCCAAACTGTGGATTTACAGATTTTGTTGAATCAACTGTTGGTGGTATCGATCCAGTTTTTCATTTAACAACGGGGGGTAACTGGTTATTTCGATTCAGAATGGCAAGCATTGCACCAAACGCAAAGTCATACTCAATTATGGTTGATATTGATAACCTAATTGGCCCTGGAGATGATTGTTATGTTCTAGGTGTAAATCCTGGTTTTGAATTAGAGATCGTATTAGCCACAAAATTCGGAGTTAGAATTTATGATCATCGTTTACCTTGCGGTTCAAATCTAATATACTCATACGGACCTGAGCGTATTCAGAAATCTATCGCCGCATCAGCGGTATGTAGTCAATTAAATTTCTTTTTAGAAACATATGTGAGTTGGGCTGATATAACAGCTCAGTTCGGTGTTAATCCGTCTACCCCAATGCGTTATGCAATTGTTGATAATATGGCAGCAGATAAATCAACGATTTGTAATCCTTCTTCTGCTTCAGATATTGGTGGTGTTGATGATTCATCTTGCGGTAATTTAGAGGCTTGTTTTACAGAGATTGTGAATTTACAACCTCCTTGTCCACCAAACAGTATATCTCCATGTATTTATTCTGCCTGCCCGGTAATTTCAGGCACGCCTATTGCGGCAGGAGCTACTTCAATCAGTGGTACATCAACCGAAGCCAATGGTACCGTCATTCGTATATATGTCAATGGCGTTCTGGCTGGTTCTGGAACAGTCACTGGAGGTAGTTGGACCGTATCAGGGTTGACACCCTTAGTAGCTGGCGCCCAAGTTTCAGCAACAGCTCAAGCAACAAACGAAGTTCAATCCGGAACGAATTGTAATAATGCGCAGGTGGCTGGTGCGACGTGTACGAATCCAGTAACGGCAATCTTACAATGTAATGCAAGCAAGGCGTTTACTGGAACGGCT
>CAMAQX010000006.1 GCA_945860455.1 Lishizhenia tianjinensis | reverse complement strand
CCATTCACTAATTCTTTGTTAGAAAGAACAGAATGAAAATTGTGAACCAATCCAAATTGGGTGTTTTTAGCGAATTCTACTAATGATTCAAGTGTTTCAATTTGAATGGTATATTCCTTTCCCTTGTTTTGGTTTTTCCGGTAACTGATTTCAGTTGATTTCTTAATTAACTTTCCAATAATAGGCATGCGTTCAAATGGCTCTGATTTATATACAAAGATAAATAAAATGCGCTACCGAATGATATTCAAGTGTTTCCCTCTTTTTTATGAAGGTGAAAATAAAATTAGTAACTTCCACCTGTCATTTATGCAATTAGATTTTTATAAACGCCCTTTTCTGCACGTTTGCATCCCTTTTATTACAGGGTTGTTCTTTGTTTTCACAACCGCTTCGTTTGTTTACTCACTCATTCTTTTAGTTGTAATTTTAATTGTAGCAACCTTTTTTTGGAAATATGTCACGACCAATTTTGGGTTTTTTCAATACTTTACTGTTTATATTATTGGGTTTTTACTCGGCTGTTTTGTTGCCCTTCTTCACAAAGAAACCCATGCTTCATTTCAGAATTCTGGTTATGTAAATGGAAATTTGGTGCAATTGGAAATTACGGAATTAAATAGGGGAACAGGAGACTGGAACAAAGCAATTGGCCTTGTAAATACCGTTTTTACAAATAAAGGACAGGTCGCCTGTGATAATGATGTGCTATTATACATCAATAAAGACGCCTCCAACATTCGAAAAGGGGATGTTTTACTGGTTGGAGCTGAATTCACCCCAATTAAAAACAAACATAATCCGGGTGAGTTTGATGCGGAATATTATTGGAAATCCCGCGGAATTGATGTGACCGCTTTTGCCTGCAGGGATGAAATTAGTTGGATTGATGAAAAAAAGTCGTCAATTGCTGCCCGGTTTTTAGATGGGTTTTCAAGCTATTTACAGGCGGCCTTGCATGATAATTTAAGTGGTAACGACCTGGCGATTGCTCAGGCATTGATTTTGGGGGATAAATCACTTTTAGATACCGAGATTAAAAATGCTTTTACTAATACAGGGGCAATGCACGTTTTGGCTGTTTCAGGAATGCACGTTGGACTAATCATGTATCTGTTTATTACTGTGTTTGGTTTTTTTCCTCGATTTATCACAAAAAAACAAGCGACATGGGTTGTTGTCATTTTTCTCTGGATTTACGCCCTAATCACGGGTTTTTCAGCAAGTGTAATCCGCGCGGTGCTTATGTTTACTTTCGTTGCGGTGTCACAAGTAAGTGCCAAACAATACGACTCCCTTAATTCGTTGTTTTTGTCTGCGTTTGTATTATTGGTGCTCAATCCATTATACCTATTAGATATTGGTTTTCAACTTTCTTACCTTGCAATGGTTGGAATCTTCTTGTTTTACGAAAAAATAGAAAAATTACTTCGGTTCAGACAGGCTCGCTTGAAAGAATTGTGGCAAGGAACAGCTTTGGGATTTGCTGCTCAGCTTATGACTACAGGTATTTCATTGTATTATTTTCATCAATTTCCAAATTATTTTGTGCTAACAAACTTAGGATTGATGTTCTTTTCCACAATTATTATGGGTTTAGGTTTTTTACTCTTTGTGATTAAATGGATTCCGGGATTATCTAAATTTATTGGAATCATTCTTGGGTTTTCTGTTTTCGGAATGTACTGGATTGTACAGCAAATCGAAGCATTTCCGGGTGCTGTAGCTTATGGTTTTTCTGTTCCATTATGGTTAGTATTAGTAATGATGTTGCTGTTTATTTACCTAATTTTATATGCAGAAAAGCGAAAGCAATTACTGGTCGGTTATTCCCTTTATTTTTTGTCTGTTGTTTTTATCGTTTATGAACGAAATGCGAACATGACTAAGTCAGAATTGTGTGTATTCAATCACAACCAATTAGTAATTGCGTTAAAAAACAAGAATGAAATACATTGTTTTTATAAAAGTAAACCCGAACAAGTAGCAAAAATTCATTTATTGATAGAGTCCTATGCTAAGCAAAATCCAGGAAAAATTTTCTATTATCCAATCGATAAAAAAACAATTCAATTTAAAACAGGTAACCAAATCCTAAACATCAATGATGCAGGTAAATTTGTTAGCATGGATTGGAATGACCAACAATATGAGATTTTGTACAAACCAGAAATCTCTCCCAACTCTTCAATTTATATGCCGTGGGTGCAAAATGGAGATGGCTATTTATTGAAAAATGGCGCACTTGTTTTAAAATCGGCCCCGTGATTGCTCATTTAAGTACGACTGTAAAATCAATGTAGCACTTACTTTATCTACAAGCTCCTTACTTTGCCGTTCTTTTTTCCCTTTACCTGATTGAGAAATAGCATGTGCAGCCATTTTAGAAGTAAAACGCTCATCCACCTGAACAATTTCACACGATGGAAAGGTTGCTTTTAAAACCAAAATTAGTTGATCAATATTTGCGTTTATCTCAAATAAACTATTGTCTAATCGCTTCGGTTTGCCCAACACTATAGTCGAAATTTTTTCGCTAGGAATTAATAATTGAAGAGTTGGAAGCAGGTCCTTACTCTCAACGGTGCTATGTCCAAAAGCAAAAATACAGGCGTCGTCTGTGAGCGCAAGCCCGGTCCGTTTTAAGCCAAAATCTAATGCGATTATTTTTGACATTTCATTAATTCAATTGAATAGAAATCAACCAATCTCCCATTAGTTTGAGGACAGCTGGCTGAATAGTTTGCTCAATGGTTCCGTATTCTGTGACATTTCCTGTTTCACATTCCTGAAATAAGTGATTTAAACGGGCCAATTCTTTAAACACCAAACTTTTACTTGATTTTGGAATGTGCATTTCCATAGCGCTTAAGTTTTCTTTGGGAGGTACTTGCAAATCTTTACTTCCATTTAATGCAAGTACATGACATTTTACTTTTTCCAAATCGCTTTTGGGATCGTATTTTATGAAGTAAAACATCCACGGATTGCAAAGTTGATTTACTGATTCTTGAATTAATGCCTCTTTGGATGAATAGCCGATTAAATCTTTATCCTTTGTGTTTTTGAGTGACTGGCTAATTTTCTTTTCAATAATAGGCCTAGCAGTTTGTAGCGTTTTTTCTTCAACTACAATCTTGTATATCTCTCGATTAAATCGTTGCATGGATTTATTCATTTTTTCTGAAACACCACTCGCTTTGTTAATTAGAAACTGTTGTTTTAAAAGTAATTCACCTCCCGGAATTGCGGGACCGGCTAATAGAATTACCGAATGAATGTCTTTTCTTTTTGCCGCTAACATTACAGCAATCACAGCTCCCTCGCTATGTCCCGCAATGCAAATTTTATCCTTTTTAATTTTTGGGTTATTTCTCATGAAATCTAATGCGCTTTCTGCATCGGTAGCCAATTCAATAGAAGTTGCAGAAGCAAAAACTCCCTTGGATTGAGCCGTGCCACGATCATCATAACGCAATACTGCAAAACCTTGATTCGTTAAAAAATCAGCGATTATCCAAAAGGGTTTATGACCTAAAATCTCCTCATTTCTATCTTGAGGTCCACTGCCGCTCACTAAAATCACTGCCGGAAAAGGCCCTTCTCCTTGAGGTAGAGTTAACGTTCCAGACAACTGAAATTTTTCAATAGAATTTTCAAATTTTACTTCAGTTTCAGTATAGGAAAATGGACGCTTTGGTTCTTGGGGTCGATTCGCTTTTTTTATCATAACCGCTTGCCGCGATAACAGTAATTTTGTCGTAAATCCGCCTTGCGTAAATGTTCCATCTATGGTATCGTTTTTAAGTGTTCCAGTATAAGAAACACCTAAGTTTTTAACTTCAAAAACGAATGTGCCGCCTGAAAATTCCACCTTTGTAGCAGGTATATCTTTTGCTCCTTGATCGGGACTATCTAACTTACCAGAAAAACCAATTGCTTCTTGAGTAACATGTATGTCCAAGCGTAATTTTTTTCCAACATCTAGCAGCCCGTGCCATTTTCCGGTGATCGTTTGACCGTAAAGTGAGCCAATTGACCAAAAAAGAATAATCCAAAAAAGTACTTTCATGTTTTTTTATCAAAAGTAAGTTCAATTCTGAAATCTTTGGCGGTTAGTAAATAATTTTTATATATTCACATCAAATTAAGTTATTATGAAAAATATATTGTTTTGTTTAAGTCTTTTATTTATTTCTTATTTGGGGCATTCACAAGTTGTTGTTTGGCAGGATGATTTTGAAACCCCTTCAAATTGGAACTTGAACCAATCAACAGGAATCAATGGGATTGATGCCAATTCGTGGTTTATTTCTGACGCAGAAGGTGGTGTTGCAGTTGGTGGTTGCGGGCTTGCAACCAACGGAAATAAAACGCTGCATGTGGGGTGTCAGGGATCTTGGTGTGTGGGCTCGGGCGCAACATACAATGCCGGCGACGGGGGGTTAGGTTTCATTGATGCAACAACGCACACAAGGGCGGTTTGTGCAAACGGAATTAATACGACAAACATTCAAAATTTATGGATCGAGTTTGATTATATTGGTATTGGTCAATCTGGTTTAGACTTTGGAAAAATAATCTACAGTATTGATGGTGGAAATACTTGGCTGAGCATGCAAACCATTTCTCCTGCTCCAACTTGCGGAAATGGACAAGGATTATGGACTCTTTTTTCAGCAGCCTTACCACAATCATGTATGAATATTCCGAATTTAAAGATCGGTTTTGAATGGGTGAATGATAATGATGGGGCAGGAACAGACCCGTCATTAGCAATTAATAATCTACGAATTCTTTCTCCCGGTCAACCAACAGTATTTGCCGGTTTTACATCTAATGTGAATCAACTTTGTCAAGGAGGGTGTGCAGCTTTCACTAATTCAAGTACTGGTGCACAAACCTATGCTTGGGATTTTGGTAATGGTGTTATTTCTACTCTTCAAAATCCGTCAGTAATATGTTTTGATGTTCCGGGAAGCTATGAGGTTCAACTAGTTGCTTGTAATGCAATTACGTGTGACACCTCTATTCAACTAATTAACGTGTTGCCAGCGCCAAATACTGGATTAGAATTTCTCAATGGTGAAATTACTTCTTTGCAACCCAACGCTTTGTATCAATGGCTCTTGTGCCCGTCCTTAACATTAATTCCAGGAGCTACAGTCGCTCAATATACCCCGCCAATTAATGGTCAATATGCCGTAATTGTTACCTTGGTAAATGGTTGCTCAGACACTTCTGATTGCATAATTATAGATGAATTGAGTATAGAAGAATCACAATTAGAATTTTCAATTTCCCCCAATCCCGGAAATGGAAAGTTTTTGGTGTCAACTAATTTTTCGTTAATTACTGCTACAGATCCAAGTGGAAGAAACGTGAAGTTAATTAGAGAGGGAGATTATGTTTGTATTCCTGAATGTTACAGTGGTTTGTTTCATTTGACAATTCAGAATAATCAAGGAAGCACCCGTGTGGTAAGTTACATCAAAGAGTAGTTAAGATTCAGGGCATTCTTGTAAATTCTTGTAAAATAAGTTAATCCGTTTAAGCCAAGAATAAAACACAACGCTTTTCCGTTATATTTGTCGAGACAAAAATCAGTTATATGAGAACAAATCACGAGATAGATTATTTCATCAAAGGAGAGGAAATGCAATTTGTGGAAATCGAATTAGATCCACAGGAAACTGCCATCGCCGAATCTGGTGCGTTTATGTACATGGATGATGGTATCCAAATGGAGACAATTTTTGGAGACGGATCCCAACAGCAACAAGGGTTTATGGGTAAGTTGTGGAGTGCTGGAAAACGATTATTGACCGGAGAAAGTTTATTTATGACAGCCTTTACGCATACGGGTTTTGGCAAGGCACGAGTGGCTTTTGCTTCGCCATATCCAGGAAAAATAATCCCCATTGATTTGCAACAGTACAATGGAAAAATAATCTGTCAAAAGGATTCATTTTTGTGTGCCGCAAAAGGAGTTTCTGTTGGAATTGAGTTTCAACGAAAACTAGGCACGGGTTTATTTGGTGGTGAAGGATTTATCATGCAAAAACTAGAGGGAGATGGTATGGCTTTTTGTCATGCCGGTGGACATGTCATGAGTAGAAAATTAAAACATGGTGAAGTATTGCGAGTAGATACAGGATGTATTGTAGCTTATACCCAAGATGTTGATTATGATATACAATTTGTAGGCGGTATTAAAAACACGTTGTTTGGTGGAGAAGGGGTTTTCTTTGCAACATTAAAAGGACCGGGAGAAGTTTGGCTTCAAACATTACCAATATCTCGCCTCGCTTCACGAATATTAGCTTATGGCACAACGCAGCGTAAGGAAGAGGGGGGTATTTTAGGGGGCTTGGGCAACATTTTGGATGGTGATGGGAGGTAGAATTAAAAAAAAATATGCTGCTGGCATAGTTTTCGCAAATAGCCAAAGAATTGTTAAATGAATAGAATGAATAATTGGTTAAAAGCGATCTATATTTTGCCTTTGTTTATAGGACTAAGTTCGTGTGTAGAAATAATAGACGATTTATCCATGAATTTAGACGGATCGGGAACATTTAAATATACGGTCAATTTGAGCTCCAGTAAATCTAAGATTAATACCATATTAAATTTAGATAGTTTGGATGGTAAAAAAGTGCCAAAACTGCCTGAAATTAAGTCAAAAGTCGCTGAATTTACCTCTTTAATGTCGAAACAACCTGGAATTTCAAACGTTAAAGTTGAAACGAAATATGATGATTATATTATTAAATTTCAATGCAATTTTACCAATGTTTCAGTTTTACAAGAAGCATTAAAAAATGTAATTAACACACTTGCAATAGATAAAAAGGGATCTGTTGATTATGCCTATAATTGGATTTCTTGGTCTTCAACTAAATTGCAACGTTCAATCCCCGAAATTTCCTTACAAAAGGTATCTGAAATAAAACAAAGTGAGCTAGATTTGCTTAGAACAGGAAGTTACACAAGCATTTCTCGATTTCAAAAACCGGTAGAAAAAACAGACAACCCCAACGCTACTATTTCTACGAGTAGAATGGCCGTAATGCTAAAGGCAAATACTTTTACCTTGACAAAAAACCCTAAAATTTTAGAAAATACAATTTACCTAAATCAGAAGTGAGCTTTGTGTGCTTGAAAAATGATTAACTTCGTATAATTGTTCGGTTTATCTTAAATCTCTTACATGAAAAAAATTCTACTTGTTTGTACATTGTTTTTTGTTTCAACTCTTGTTGCTCAAAAGTCAGAGGAATTAATACCGAGCGAAGCAATCACTGTCTTTAGTTTAAATAATATTCAGTTATTGCAAAAAATTTCCATGGACCAATTGGTTCAATATGATTTTATGGAGGAACTTCAACAAGAATTATTTGATGGTTCAACCAATAACAAAACGATTAAAGATTCTGGACTCGATTTTGATCAGAAAATCAATGTTTTTTTAGGGAAAAACCCAGATTATTCTATTTCTGGAGTATCTTTTGGCGTTTCAAACACGACCAATTTATTTACTGTTTTTGACGATTTTACGCCTGTTGAATCTTCTTACAGCGGGGTTGAATGGTATGATTCGTATTTCAATAATCTGCTAATCAAAGGAAAAACAGCATTATTAATACGCGTTGAACCAAACGAAAAAAAAGTAGACAAGATAACGGATTCTATCTGGTACGCCAGAGGAAACAATAGCCCATGGGAATATGATTTTGAGGAAGAAGCGGTCGAAGAACCGTATGATGAGGGCGACACCTTAGAGGTTAAAATTGATGAGGGTTATGAGGTGAATCCAGAAGATGATTTTTCAGACACATCGGAGAATTTAATGAAAAATTACTACGAATTACGCGATAGTATTCAGTTTGCCCTTCAACTGGATTATGAGAAATTGGTTTTAGATGAATTATTTATTCAAAACAAAAAATTAGTTGCAACTGATAGTCGATTTGCCGAACAAATTTCCCATAATTCGGAAGGGACATTTTATTTTGATTATTCCCGTAAAATGGAAAAAACACAAGGACTTACCTATTTCAGCGGTGTTGTACCAAGTATTTATTCAGATGTGAACGAGTTATATGAAGGAAATATTATTACTGGAGATCTGGTTTTCGTGGATGATCACATAGAATTTCAAGTGCTTACCAAGTACAACAAGCAGCTCGGAGAGATTTATTATAGTTTAGCAGACGCTAAAATGGATCCAGCTGTAAAAAAATACATACCTCAAAGTTCTCCTGCTTTTTTTGTGTACAAGGTAAATATGCGTGAGGCATACGAAAAAGCATACGAAATTATCATGCCAATTCTCACTAAAGAAGAAAATAATAGTCGGTTGTCGGCAAACGTAATGATGCTTGATTTAATGAATGAATTCATTAATAAAGACGCCATTTTTGACGCCTATCGAGGAAGTGTTTTTGGGAGCTTTAATGGGGTGAAAAAAATCAAAACAAAAAAGATTGAGTTTATTTATGATGAAGCGACATACGATTACTACGAAAAGGAAACAGAAGCAGAGGAAGACATGCCCGTTTTCACTGTGGGAATTAGCACGAAAAGGCCCGATATTCCTGAAAAAATATTGAAATACATGACCAAAATTTTAGCAACAAGAAAAGATGGTCATATTCAGTATATAAATAACGTGAAAGGGAGCGAATATTATGTAATGGATAAAGCAATATTGAATTCTGCTCCATTATACATGATAAATAAAAATGGGGTGTTTATTTTGACAAATGACGAAGACCTTGCAAAAAACTATACCAATGGCTACGATAAAAAGGCTATTTCCAGTAAGGAATTAAAAAAAGCGTCGCAGGGAGGAATGATGTACGCTAAAATAGATTTAAACTCAACCGTTAATTTATTTCCAAGGGATATTTTTTCACCGAAAGAGAATGAAATTATTGATGCACTTCGTGGTAAATCAGGAACAATGGAATTAACCACGTCTAAGACACTAAAAGAACAAACGAATTTGAATCTAACCTATGATTTTGTTACAGGAAAAGAAGGAACGGGTGAGCATGTTTTGGATATGATAAATGCAATTTATATACTCACAAAATAACTAAATGGCTAAAAAGGTTTTCTTTATTTTTTTACTTGCCATCTCCTTGGGCGCTTTTTTAGTTCTAAAACCTTTTTTTTCAGAAAAACCTGCCGCGCCAACCATTGAGGATCGATTGCCAGATGAAGAATTTATTGGACGCGTAAAACTGATTGATTTTGCCAGGGAATCCGAAAAAATAACTGAAAAAAACCAGGTTGTTGTCAAGGATTTTATTGCTCATGATTTTTTATTGAGCCAGAGTAAAAATTATGGAATAGACCTTAGAAAACATTCCTATGTTTTTGGCAACAGTAAAGGCGAGTTTGGTTTAATTGCAGAATTGACGGATAGTGCCAAAGTAATGGCAGGTATAAATCGCTTGAAAATCATATATCCTATAAAAGACACCTTAATTGGCACGAAGAAGATATATGTTTTAAAAAAAGAGAATCTATACTTTTATTATGATAAATCGTATGCATTTATTTATAAAGGCAATCAGATAACTGCCAAATTTAAACGCATTGTTGACGCTAAATTAAATGATCAGTCCTCAACTTGGAAAGCCTTTTTAAAAGACAATACCTATAAAAAAGATTTTTTTGTGATTAGTACACAATCCAAACGACTTACTGAATTTGGACTGGAAAAAGCGGTCCTTTCCATTCATTGCGATTCGAGCCATTTTTTGATAAAAACAGCACTCAATCGTAAATTCCCATTAAACTTGAGTATCAAAGAAAAAGGATTTGGGTTTAAACCAAGCGATCAGACATCCAGTTTTTTGAATTTGCATGTGGATATTTCGAAATTTAGAGAAAATACGGATGATGAATTTTTGCTTGCTATCAGTAAACTAGCGAAACGCATCAGTTTTCCAACCACTGAATTTTTAAATGCTTGGGAGGGAGACATTTCATTTATTCAAGGTGGTGTAACTTCCATTTCAGAAACGTATATTGAAACACAGATGGATGAAGAGTTTAATCCTATTGAAGTCCGAAAATATAAAGCGATTTCAGTTCCAAAATATGCCATCATGCTCTCTTTAAACGACAAGAAAGAGTCTTTTTTCCAACTATTAAGCGACAAAGGTATTCTAACACAGGACGGGACAAAATCGCGCTTTTTGTTTTCTCCTCCCCTTACGCGTAAAGAACACGACAATTATACCGTTTTTAATTCGGGAGATGTTTTTCCAGAAATACAAGAAACAACCTCAAATTCAGTGTTTCATACGTGGAGCGGTAAAAGATATCAATTTGATCTCCTAGGTCTTGAAGAACAATCGTTGCTCGGTGAGTTTAAAGTACATTTTTCAGATGTCATAAACTGTTTAAAATATAGGTAGCGTTACGAATAATTTGTTCTTATTTCATTTTTAGTTACTTTTGAATGAGACACATGACAAAAATAATTTTTTTCTTTTCTTGCTTCATACTTGCTTTTAGGTTTTCTGCCCAAGTAATTATTAACGAAGGGTGCAATAAAAATTTTCAGACAATTCTTGATGAAGACGGCGATTCTCCTGATTGGATTGAATTGTATAACGCAGGTTCACAAACTGTAAATTTAAACTCGTTTTCGTTAACGGATAATTTAGTTTATCCCAAGAAGTGGGAATTTTTAGATGTTTCTATTGCTCCTGGTGAATTCAAAACGGTTTTTTGCAGTGGTAAAAATCGAATGGGAGGTATTCCTTTCCAATTTGGTCTTTCACAAACGGATTATAACCCCTCTGTTGGATGGAATACACACACACTTTCAACTCCTTTTCAATGGGATGGGGTTAGTAATATTGTGCTTAATATTTGTTCGTATAATAACACACAATACACCCAAAATTCGGTAGTTCTTCAAACAGCTACACCTTTTGCTTCTACGCTAGTTTCCTACATTGATGCAAGTCCTGCTGCGTGTACGTCTCCTGCAGGTGCTTTGTATAATCAACGACCAAATTTAAAAATAAATAATTTCCAAATTGGCAACGGAACGATTCAAAACACGAATACAGAATACCCGGCCCCATACGGAAATTGGTATTGGGGTGCCCGTCATCAAATACTGATTTTAGCAAGTGAACTGCAAGCAGCCGGTGTTGTAGCGGGTCCTTTATCAACTATTGCGTTTGATGTTGTTTCAACTATTGGTGAATTATATACGTATGTTGATTTTTCAATCACACCAACTGCAATGATAGAGCTAACTGGTGTGTTTATGCCTGAAAATGGATTCCAGTTACATACCAATTTTAAAATAGAGACACAGGGAGAATCTATTCTGTTGTTAAATCCCGATGAAGTGATAATAAGTCAATTAGTTGTTGAATCTCCTGTGCGTGATGTTTCAATTGGTCGATTTTCAGATGGAACAGATGTATTGAAATGGTTAACTCCTTCACCGGCCGCAACAAATAATGCTTCGACAACCTATACAGACACCTTAATTTCACCCGATTTTTCATTTTCAAGTGGTGTCTATGAGGATGCTTTTACGGTGAATATAACCCACCCAAACCCACCCACAAACACTAAATTAGTTTATACATTGGATGGCTCCACACCCACTTTTAATTCTTCAGTTTATAATTTACCGATTTCTGTAACTACCACAACGGTGCTGCGCGCGCAAGTATACCCGCTTACTACGGATATGGAATTGCTGCCAAGTGATAATACAGTGGCAACTTATTTGTTTAATGTGAATCATACAACACCTATAGTATTGATTACAACAGACCAAACGAATTTGTATGGCCCTGCAGGAATTTTTGATAATTATAATTCTGATTGGTTAAAACCAGCCCACGCGGCATATTTAACGGAAGAATCGGGTCATCCTTTAGCGTTTGAAACCAATACAGCGATTCGTCCTGATGGCGGTGCAGGGGGTAGTAGAGCGCAGCCCCAACATTCCTTTCGTCTTTCATTTGCCCATGCAGCATTGGGAGAAAAACCCGTTGAGTATCCAATTATTCCAGATAGACCAAGCAGAACAACTTATAGCGACGTTTACCTTAGAAATGGAAGTAATCAATACCTTTCATTACCTTACAAAGACGCTTCACAGGTTCGCATGATGAGTGAAGGAACAAATAATTATTATTCTTCATACAGACCGGCAAGTGTTTATATTAACGGGCAGTACTTTGGGTTGTATGAGTTGCGAGAAAAATTTAACAAAGAGTTTTTTGAAGTTCATGATGGAGCAAAGCCTGATTCTATCGAATTACTTTCATTAAGTTACTTTTACAACTTGGTATTAAGAGCTTTAGAAGGAAATGCAGGTAATTTTTGGAATTCCTATGATTCGTTTATCGCTTTAAATCCCACGGATTCTAATTATTTTACTCAGGCAGACAATTACTTTGATTTGAAGCATTACACAGATTATATTATTGGGGAATCTTGGATGGGAAATGTGGATTGGCCAGGAAATAATATAAAAATTTATCGCTCGGATAAAACTCAAAACAGATGGCGTTTTGCCTTGATTGATTTAGAATTATCAATGCAGCCAAATGGTTGGACAAGCTGCACCGACAACCATATTCGCTATATGTTGGATGGAGATCCAAATATTCCGTATATCAACATTTGGTTGAGAAGTATAACAAATGAAGTGTATCGAAACTATTTCATTAATCGCTATGCTGATCAAATGAATACAAGCTATAAAAACGAAAAACTACAAGCTTTTGAACAATCATTTTTTAATAGTATGTTTCCTGAAATGCCTATGGAATATGCTCGTTGGGGAGACCCTACTAATATTCAAGGACAAATGGACGGATTTATTCAAAACCACCTAATATTTAAGAGTGAATTAGCTTGTCGGAGTGATGTTGTTCGTTCTAACTTGGTTTCTGAATTTAATCTGGAAAAGCAAATAACCTTGGCGCTTTCAGTGTCGCCAGACATATCAGGAAGCATTCAATTAAACACGATTCAGCCAGATGTATATCCATGGACAGGAATCTATTTTGATGGAGTTCCTGTTACTATGCATGCAATTCCAAAACCAGGATTTTTGTTCTCTCATTGGGAGCCAAATGGATATATAACAGACACATTAAATCCCTTATTTGAAGGAAATGTATCAGAGAACACGCCATTCAAAGCCTATTTTAGTGAGATTCCACCTCCTGTTGATGGGCCAGATATTCATTTTTCGCTCTATCCCAATCCGGCTAGTAATCAATTGGTTATTTCTCATGACAATAAAACACTGGCTGAAGGATGTCTTTTTGAGATTTATGACTTAAATGGGCGTGTTTTATACCAGGCGCCACTCGATTTTGCATCAACCACAATGTCTATTGACATTTCAAAATTACGGGCGTCGTTGTATTTTGTAAAAATCAAAAAAAACAATGCAACATTGGATGTAATCCGATTCGTGAAAAGCTAATTCCTTTTTTTGTATATGGGAACAGTTGAACAGGGTTCGCCAAACATCAAAGATTTAACCACGGGAATTAAGTAACGAGTAAGTTCCAGCATAGCAAATTCAGGAAACGGAATATCGGAACAGCCTTTAACAATAACTTTTTCTCCTTGAAAAGTATCTAAATTAATTTTAGCAATTTCCATTCTAATTAATTCCTTAGTAAGCTCTTCTTTACTCGTGTTCGAAAAAGTATAAGCAATACCGCTAAGTCCTGCCCCAATAAGCATATAAGCCCATGCTGGAATTATCACATCCGTTGAGCAAATAATCAAAACTGCTTTATCTTGATAAACAGACCATTTTTTATCTTTTATCCACCCACGAAAATCCTTTTCTTTTAAAACCAATCCTTGCCAAAGCTGCTCGGATAAGTCAATTGTTGCAATTTCGTTTTTTGGTGTAAGCTCCGCCAAATCCATTGAGATTAGACCGCTTTGTTGAATTTTATTGATAATTTGTTCCATAAATGTTCTTCACGTAAAATTAAGTCTAATTGATCTAAAATAAACTTCTCTCCGCATTTATTTACATGAGAATTAATTTTTATTTAACACTTTTTCAAAAACGAGAAAAGTAAAGTGTGAAATCATTAAATTTGTCTTACTTAAGACTTAATTGGGTTAAGTAAAGATAAAAACAAGTTGCAAAATTTAGTTATGAAAATATTAGTTTGTATAAGTAAAGCACCAGACACCACTTCCAAAATTGCGTTTACTTCGGGTAATACTTCGTTTGATGAAAATGGAGTTCAGTACATTGTTAATCCGTATGATGAATGGTATGCATTGGTACGTGCACTGGAATTGAAAGAAACCCTCGGTGGAAATGTAACCATTATTACTGTTGGAAATGCTGTAGATGAGTCCATTATGAGAAAAGCGCTTGCGATTGGTGCTGACGATGCTGTGCGCATTGATGCCGAACCAAAAGATGCTTATTATACAGCCATGCAAATCGCTGCCTTTGCAAAAAATCAATCATTTGATTTAGTTTTAGTAGGTAAAGAAACAATAAACTATAACGGCTCACAAGTTGGAGGCATGATTGCAGAAGCGTTAGAATTACCATTCGTTTCATTAGCGTCCAAATTAGATGTTGCTGATAATGTAATTACGTTAGAAAGAGAGATTGCCGGTGGCGTTCAAGTAGTTGAGGTTTCAACCCCTGCCGTTATTTCTTGTGCCAAAGGAATGGCAGAGCAACGAATTCCTAACATGCGTGGTATAATGGCCGCTCGTACAAGACAACTGACCGTTGTTCCTGCGGTTGAGATTCAAGAGTTGACATCATATGTTCTGTATGATCTTCCGGTAGCGAAAAGCGCATGTAAAATGATTTCGCCTGATAACATGGATGAATTAGTTCAGTTGTTACACAATGAAGCGAAAGTTATTTAATCCATAGAAAATCAATAAAATGACATTAGTTTACATACATTCAGAAAATGGTTTATCGAAAGCAGCTAAGGAAGTTGTTACCTATGCCAAAAAATTAGGAGATGGAGTTTCTGTAATTACGAACGGCAATACTGCTGCTGATGTTCTTACTCAGCTTGGTGAATATGGGGCATCTTCAGTAATGGTCGATCGTTCCGTTTCAATTGAAGATCATCAACAATTACTTGATTTGGTCGTGTTTGCTGCTGAAAAAACCGGGGCAACAACCATTATTTTTTCACACGATTTGACAGCTAAAGCAATTGCCCCTCGTTTATCCGTTCGATTAAATGCAGGTCTTGTTTCCGGTGCAACAGATGTCCCGAACGAATCTAATGCAATCCGAGTAAATGTATTTTCAGGGAAAGCATTTGGTTTTGTGAAAGTGAATTCTGCACAACGAATTGTTTCGCTACTTCCAAATAGCATTCAGCCTGAAATAACGGGGAGCGTATGTGGTGTTGAGGAAATTAACTCGGGAGCGGTAACAGGACGAATTAAATTAATTACAACTAAAAAGCCGGAAGGTGAGATTGCTTTACCAGAAGCCGAATTAGTTGTTTCTGCCGGAAGGGGATTAAAGGGCCCAGAGAATTGGGGTATGGTTGAAGACCTTGCGAAAACGTTGGGGGCAGCAACGGCTTGTTCCCGTCCAGTTGCTGATATTGGTTGGAGACCACATCATGAACATGTTGGACAAACCGGTGTGGCTATTCGTCCAAACTTATATATTGCCGCTGGTATTTCTGGTGCGATTCAACATTTGGCTGGTGTTAATGGTTCAAAAGTCATTGTGGTAATTAATACTGATCAGGAAGCACCATTTTTCAAAGCAGCTGATTATGGAGTTATTGGAGACGCATTTGAAGTATTACCAAAATTAACAGAAGCAATTAGGAAGTTCAAAGCTGGCCAAAATTAATTTTAGCGCATGCAAAAAATTAAATTAATCATTTCAGCATTGTCTTATAGTCAAACTCAATCTGGCGCCTATGCTTTAATGCTTACTGAGGTAGGCGGGAAGCGTAAACTCCCTATTGTGATTGGGGGGTTTGAGGCACAGGCGATAGCTGTTGAATTGGAGAAAATGAAACCCAATAGACCACTGACACATGATTTGTTTAAAAGTTTTGCCATTGCTTACGAAATTGAAGTAAAGGAAATAATCATTTACAAATTTGATGAGGGTATTTTCTTTGCCAAGATTGTTTGTTTAAAAGATGGTGTTTTAACTGAAATTGATTCGCGCACTTCTGATGCAATTGCTATTGGTGTCCGCTTTGATTGTTCAATTTTCACCTATGATAAAATTTTAAAGGATGCCGGCACCCTCATTGATGATGACTTTGACATGGAGGATATGGACGACCTTGAAGATGATGAAGACGAATTAGATTTTGGTTCGGATGGCGGTGCTTTAGGTAACGCAACAAAAGATGATCTAGAAAACATGTTGAAAGAAGCCTTAGACAACGAAGATTATGAGGGCGCTTCTAAAATCCGTGATGAAATCCAAAAAAGAGTGGAATGAACACTGTAAAAACCCGACTTACTCTAATGAGTTTCCTGCAGTTTTATGTGTGGGGAGCCTGGTTAACTACTATTGGAACATATTGTACAGAAGGTAAGGGTTGGACTTTTGGTCAGTTTGGGGCAATTTTCTCTACCTTAGCGTTGTCCTCAATTTTAATGCCGTCACTTATTGGAATCATAGCTGATAAATGGATGCGAGCAGAACGATTATATGGATTATTACACATTTTTTATGGTTGTTTTTTATTGATGGTGCCAAATTTATCTTGGATTCAAGGTCAAAACGCATTTTTTTCAACAATGCCAGAATATGATTTACTCTATTGGGTCATATTCGCAGCAATGATTTGTTATATGCCAACAATTTCGTTATCTAATTCTATTTCGTATCGCATTTTAAACATGTTTCATTTTGACGTAGTGAAAGATTTTCCACCGATCCGCGTTTGGGGAACTATTGGATTTATTTTGGCAATGTGGACAACGAATTTATCAGGTAGTAAAGACAACTCAATGCAGTTTGTGATAGCAGGATCAATTGCCATTTTATTGGGAATATATGCATTTACCCTACCAGCTTGTAAACCAGAAGAAAAAACGACTGAGAAGAAAACCTTGATCGAATTACTTGGATTAAATGCCTTTAAATTATTTGCAAACTATCAAATGGCATTGTTTTTTGTTTTTTCCATGTTGCTTGGAGCGGCATTACAACTTTCTAATATGTATGGGGACGCGTATTTGAGCAGTTTCCCGAAAGATTCGATCGTTGAGAAATATTCAACTATAATATATTCTATTTCACAAGTTTCAGAAACTGTATTTATTCTTTCTATTCCATTTTTCTTGAGGCGTTTTGGAATGAAAAAAGTAATGTTATTTGCCTTGATTGCATGGGTACTGCGTTATGGTTTCTTTTCAATAGGTGAGACTGATTATGGAAGCATTTTTATTGTTCTGAGTTGCATTGTTTATGGAATGGCTTTTGATTTTTTCTTGATTTCAGGCTCAATGTATATTGAAACGACCACAAATCCACGTATTCGTTCCAGTGCCCAAGGATTGTTCATTATGATGACAAATGGTTTTGGTGCTTATTTTGGAACAGTAGCTAGTAGTTGGATGATTGATCATTACTACAAATTTCCGGATGGTTCAACTGATTGGACAGGAACCTGGACATTCTTTGCTTCGTATTCGTTGGTAGTTGCGATTTTATTTTGGCTGTTTTTTAAACAGAATAGGCAAGATTCGCCCACGAAATACATTTCAACCATTCATCATTGATTGAATCTTAGTCGAAATTACCGTTAATCCCTTTTGTGATTTGGCAAAAAAAGCATACCTTTGCACCTCAAAAAGCAACAAGGTGTCATACGGAGTAAAATTATTTTCTGGTCGTTCTTCTGAAAAATTAGCGCTTGATATATCAAAATCATATGGTACAGGACTTGGTGATGTGAAAGTAACTGTCTTTAGTGATGGAGAATTCCAACCGTCCTTTGAAGAAACGGTTCGTGGTCAAGACGTGTTTTTAATTCAATCCACTATGCCACCAAGTGATAATCTTTTTGAATTATTATTGCTAATTGATGCCGCTAGAAGAGCTTCAGCGCGAAAAATAATTGCTGTAATTCCTTATTTCGGCTTTGCACGTCAAGATAGAAAAGACAAACCAAGGGTTGCAATTGGAGCTAAGTTGGTGGCAAATATGTTAATGGCCGCAGGAGTTGATCGTGTTATTACTATGGATTTACATGCGGATCAAATTCAGGGTTTCTTTGAGGTTCCTGTGGATCATCTTTTTGCATCTACTCTGTTTATGAAAGAGTTAGAAAAGCTTGACCTAAATAATGTTGTTTTGGCTGCTCCAGATGTTGGTGGAGCAAAGCGGGCAAACTCTTACGCCAAGAAACTAAATACAGGACTTGCACTTTGCCACAAAAACAGAAAAAAAGCCAATGAAATTGCTGAAATGACAGTTATTGGAGATGTTGAAGGGAAAGATGTAGTAATTATTGATGATATGTGTGATACAGCTGGGACATTAACAACGGCTGCGGATCTATTTATCTCGAAGGGGGCCAAAAGTGTTCGTGCATTTTGTACGCACGCTGTTCTTTCCGGGCCGGCATACGATAGGATTATTAATTCTAAATTAACTGAATTGGTTGTTACTGATACAATTCCATTGTTGCAAGCGTGCAACAAAATTAGAGTGGTTTCTGTCTCAGATTTATTCGCAGATGTAATTAAGCGATTAATCAACAACGAATCTATTTCATCTCATTTTGTAATATCTTAAATAAATAAATAATGAAAACAGCACAATTGAGCGGTTCACTCCGAGTGAACGTAGGGAAAAAGGATGCTACTGCGCTAAGAAATGCAGGAAGGGTTCCTTGTGTGCTTTACGGTACGGGTGAACAAACCCATTTCCACGTAAAGTTAAACGACATTGAAAAAATCGTTTTATCTCCAGAGGTTTATCAAGTTCATCTTGATGTTGAAGGTAAAAAAGCACGTGGAATTATCCGTGAATTACAACAACACCCGGTTACTGATCGTATTAGACACGTTGATTTCCTTGAAATAACAGAGACTAAACCAGTAACGGTTGCCTTGCCTGTAAGATTAACTGGTTCTTCTCGTGGTGTATTGGCGGGTGGACGATTGATGCAAGTGTTTAGAAGCCTTCGTAGTATAGGTCTTATTCAAGATTTACCAGATGCAATTACGTTAGATATTTCTAAATTACGTATTGGTCACTCAATTCGTGTAAAAGCAATTGATATTCCAGGAGTAACTTTCTTAGATCCGGCAAATGCAGTTGTTGTCTCCGTTAAAATGGCTCGTGGAGCTGTTAAAGGAGCAGACGATGACGATGATGACGATGAGGCATAATATTTCTTTTTAGCTTACAAAAAAAAGTCGCCAGAAAGCGACTTTTTTTATGCGCTAAACGAAAGGACTAAAACGTTCTGAAAGAATTTCTAAAGATTGATTATTCATATCACACCCAACAACCTTGGGAATCATCCTCGAACAGTGCCTAGACCATAAACCGATTGAGTTAGATCCAGTATTTATTAAAGCAAGCCAATCTCCTTCTTCAGGACCTTGTAATAATTGATTTTTAGTGACATAATCTCCAGCAAAACATAAAGGCCCAGCTATATCGTAGTGAGAGGCTTTAGCTGTTTTTAGGACTCCGTTATTACTGAAGGTTAAAAAAGAAACGTCGCGTGGTTTAACGTAGGCGTCACGCATTAAATAATCTGCGCCTAAATGTATGAAAAGCACTTTCTTTTCCCCTCTAATTAAAGTGTATTCTACCCGAGAAAATGCATATCCGGTGTAAAAATAACACCATTGGCCAAACTCAGTTATTAAGGTAAAATTGGAAATATTTGGGCAATTTTTAACTATTCCAAGTGCATATTGCTGCATGTAGGATTGTTTACTTTCTTCCAATTGTTCGGGAGGTAAACCACCGCCAATATCCAAGGCTGTTATTTTCCGTTTAATTCCGTTTAATTCAAGAGTGTTATTTGCTTCAATTGCTAGTTCAACTATGGTTTTAACTGCTTGAATAGCTGCGGCTATTTCTGTCATGTGACTGCCTGCATGAACGTGCAACTGGGTTACTGGAAAACGAATTATTGCATCAAGAATTTGATTTTTTTCTGTTATTGGTACACCAAATTTTGATTCGTCACTACTTACATGGAAGATATCAGGAGCACCGGTCTCAATCATCGGATTTATTCGAATACCAAGTGTGAAGGATGGGTTTTTTGGAATCCGGTTTAATTCCTCTAAACTATTAACGTTTAATCGAATACCCGGTAAATGCTGATTGCAAAAGTCAATTTCTTGTTTCGTCTTTACTGGTGAATCAAAAATTATTTTTGAAAACTCAACACCTGCGTCAATCGCTAATTGCACTTCTTCCATGGAAGCGGCCTCCAGTCCAAAGCCGAGATCACTGATTTTTTTCAGCACTTTAGGATGTGGATTTGTTTTTATCGCAATCGCATGTAATGTGTTGGCCGGAAAAGCTTCTTTTAAATGGGTTAAATATACTTCTAGTTGATTCCACGATTGAAAAATAACAGCAGTGTCTTCTTCAGTGATTAAGTTCTCTTGCAATGCTTTTTGTAATGTCCAATTTGCTTCTTTCTCAAGGGGTTTCATGCAAACAATTTAGTTACTGTTTCTTCAATAATTTCAATCATCCGCAAATCATTTTTCGGCTCAAATCTACGATTCAATAATTGCCTTCTAACAGAATATGAACCTATTGCTAAGCGAATAAAAGAACGATCGCCATATTGTACGGGCTGACCTAAAAACACCCTATTAAAACCATCTAAGCCCGTATGTTCTGATAATACTAATTCATCAAACAAGGTTTTTAATTCTGAATGATTCAACGCAATACCATTAGCCAACACCATAAAAGAAACAATACTATCATTTGTCAATTCCATATTGGGCATAAGTTGAAAGGTGTCACTTTGTGCCAAGCGACCTGTAACCACTTGATTCCATCTTCTTATAAGCGCATTTGATTCATTTTGTGGAAAGGACATATATGCTTCCATTTCCCGCAAAGCAACTTCCCACCTAAGTCGTAACCCTTCATTTTTGTATGGAGTTAAAAGCTGTCGAATATTTTTAAGCGAATCTGGAAAATCATATGCTGAAAATAATTTCGAAAATTGTTTTGCTGGTTCTCCCGAGATAAGTGCTAGTTCTTTTGTCCAATGATGAGGTACTAATAGGGCGCCGCAAAACGGAGGTGCTTGGTAAAATTTTGAACCTGTTACCATAACCATTACGCCTTTATTGATTAACTCATGAATTAGTTTGCGGTCTGTTCGAAATTGACACATATCAACGACCCACATGATTTCGGGAAAATCATCTATGATTTGTAAATCATCTTTGATTCCTGATTTACTACCAAAAACTAAATTTCCGATAATTGGTTCACCCGGATTTTGTTCAATAATTGAACGAATTGCTTTATTTCTGTCTGCAATATGACCACTATCTTCGCGAGCAGCAAGATAAAAAACATTTGAATCAATTTTTTCTGAAATTTTTTCACCTAAAGGAATTCGCTCTCCAAATTGATTCCAATCGGAATAGTAACAAAATTCAGCGGCCTTTTTTGATCCAGAACCCAATTCTTCCGGGCACGAAACAATGTTTATTATTAGTTTTCCCGGTTTTAACAGGGCTTGAAAAAGCAAAGGGAGATACATCATGTCGCTTCCACTTGGTCCATAGTAAACATCGAATTGAATATCCGTGTTTTTTAATAATTTTTGCAGCCGTTCCGTCTGATCTTTTACAATAAATTCAAATTTAGTATCCGCATAATTTTGGACAAATTCTGTAGCAACATCAAATCCAAAAGGGGTGAGAGTGCCGCAGGTACAAGACCCACGAGTAAATAATCCTTCGAAATGTAATGGATGTAAGTTGTATTTATTTGTATTTGTTTCAGGCTTTAAAAAAATGCGTTCATCGCACCCTGAAGTGATGATGTTAAGCAAATTGGTTGAGTTTACCTCCATGTTTTGGTTTTATAACTTTCGATAAAAACGTTTTTTTTCATTCGTTTGTAAACAACACAAAGTTAACCAACAATAATGAGTATCGTGAATTAATTTACATTCCGAGTGCTGAAGTTTTGAAATCCAATCTGTTGATACGAGGTACTCTGCTGAAAACTCCACTTCTCCTGAATAATTGTAACGGGTTAAATTCAGTTTAAATTCAGTTTCAACTTCTATATTATGCCAAGCAGCTTCGCCAATTCCTCCTAAATAAACACTTTCTTTAGGCACATTAGTGGGTTTTTCCGTTGGAATATCGGTTAACCCTATTTTACTGTCTGTTGGAAGATTTTGAGCCTTACTAGATAAAAAAGATTCTAGGAGTTTCACAAACAAATCTTTCAATGCATGATGTCGTGGCCTTTTATGATAATCTCCTTTTCCGTTTTCCCAAATTAGAAAACACCCATCTGAAGCTGCTGCAACTACATTAAAATAGGGTGTCGGCGCTACTGTTATGGGGGTCTTAAATCGGCTTCTGTATTGCGAATCAGAGTCCCAACCAGCCATTAAAGATTTGGCCACAAATCGAGCGCAATTTGAATCTTTTGTTTGAAATGCATTGTACCGAGTATATCCCAGATCAATAACTGATTTTGCATACGTTAAAACCTTGATTATGTCTGCATGATAATGAATTGATGCGAACGTTGGTCCATCGCCGTGTGTAGCAATTTTTATATTCTCTAATTCTTGACAAAGCGCCTCGAAATTCAGTAATTTTCTATCGTTAGACCATTCCGGAATTAGGTTTAATGCAAGTTTAGGATCTGTTTCTGCAGACCGAGCACGACCAAATCCGATCGGCGTTATGTATCTACCAAAGTCGAAATAATGAAATTCATCATCTAAAGCAACAACCATTGCCGCATGTCCGACCTTAAAATTTACATTCTTAACAATCCTAGCTTTTCGTAAAACACCCCAAATTTTTTCAGGACCCCGAGCTGTTAATTCTGGCCATGCCAATGGTATGACTGCTGAATTTTTATTCCCCGAAAGTTTATCTAAAGTAACTTCGATAGTCTCGTTTATTAGATGAATGGATTGTTTTTCGGCCCTCATAAGTGACCAAAAATAACAATTTTATTTATTATGATTCTGATTTATGTCAAACATTAAGCAGGATGACAAGGGGCTGTGTTATTTCAAAAATGAAATAAAGTAATAAATGAGTGCCGCTAAAACACCACTTACAGGAATGGTTAAAATCCAAGCCCATAATAAATTAATGGTTACTCCCCATCGAACAGCACTTAAGCGTTTGGTTGCTCCAACTCCAATAATTGAACCTGTGATGGTGTGTGTCGTGGATACAGGAATCCCTAAATTACTAACGGTAAACAAGGTTAATGCCCCAGCGGTTTCGGCACAAACGCCCTCTAGCGGAGTTACTTTTGTGATTTTTGTCCCCATTGTTTTTACGATTTTCCAGCCGCCCATTAAAGTGCCCAATCCAATCATGAGGTAACATCCAAAGGCTATCCAATACGGCATCGTTTCGGATTGAACTTTGGTTTTAATTTTGTGGCCGGAAAGCAGCATTCCTTTTTTGGAGTCAATTTGAGAATGGAAGATAGCAGCATATTTGTACGATTTATTCAATGTTTTATCGATGAATATTGCCTTGTCTAACTTAGCATCAAACAACGTATCTCCTTTGGCATAAACTTCAATTTTATGCATTTTATTTTCAATTGATTTCAAATCTGCATATACAACTTCTTGGTTCGTTGCATCAACTATATCTTTACCTAATTTATAAAAAACTTTACCATTCAATTCGGCTACTTCAGGCTTGAATTTTTCTTTCTTTCCTGCTTTATTTTCGAATTCGATATGAACTAATTCGGTAATTTGGAATTCTTTGGGAACAGTATTTCCTAATTTACCCTCGCGACCCAGGTTACCATATACCAATAATGCCGCACATATAATCCCCATTACCTTTTGTGAGTCGGCCCCACCATGTCCAAGCGAAAAGGCTGCGGATGAAAGCAATTGTAATTTTTTATGCATTCCCGCTTCCTTAACTGCTGAAGGTCTTTTTCCATGAGCGATTTCGAACCAAATATAAACTAAGATGAAAATTCCGATCATACCAATAACAATATACATCATAATTGGCTTAACATCCAAATAATCAACCATATAAATCATTCCTTTGATGGTGATTGCGGTGAGAACGCCAATGGCAAGCATTTTTTTCCAAAACGAACGACTGATGGTAACTAGTGCAATTACAAGCGCAATAAAACCACCAATAAAAGGAGCTAAGAAGATGAATAATGCCACTTTTAAGATTTCTGCACCGGCAATTACGTCAAATCCGGCATGGGCAACAGCGGCCCCAGCAAAACCACCAATTAGTGTGTGTGAAGATGATGAGGGGATTCCAAGCCACCATGTTAAAAGGTTCCAAAATGTAGCGGCAAGTAATCCAGCCAAAATAACCCATAAATCAATAGCGTTGTTGTCAACCGTTTTCGCAACCGTATTACCAACACTCATATCAAATACCCAAAAAGCGATTATATTAAAGGTGGCAGCCCAAATAACAGCTTGAAAAGGAGTGAGTACTTTTGTTGAAACAACTGTTGCAATGGAATTCGCTGCATCATGAAACCCATTTACTAAATCAAACAAAAGAGCGATTACAATAACTACAATTAGTAGAGTAAACATAATGGTAAGGATTAATTTGAACTAGGCGTATTTCACAACGATGGATTCGATGACATTCCCTGCGTCTTCGCATTTATCCGTAACGATTTCGAGAATTTGGTATAATTCTCTTCTTTTAATCAATTCCTTTGCATCAACATCAGAATCGAATAACTTTTCGATACAAGAATCAAAAATTTCATCCGCCTGGTTTTCAATGCTATTAATTTTTATTACACACTCAACAATTTTATGGGTGTTCTTTAAATTACGAATTTCTGTAACCGCGCTTTTCACTGCTAAAACAGCCTCAAGTATCGCTTGGGCTGATTTTTGAATTCCGTTATCCGCTATTGGATCGATTTGATAAAAATTGATTTTTTTACCGGCTGAATATATATAATCAGCTATATCGTCTAGTGCTGAGGCCAAACTGTGAATGTCTTCGCGGTCAAATGGAGTTATGAAATTTCTTCCTAATTCAATAAATATATGATGCGTAACCTCGTCATTTTTATGTTCAAGGTCCTCCATTTCTTTAATGATAGAGGCTCTTTTGTTAAAGTCTGGTTCTTGAACAACCTGAAGTAGTTTTCGAGCAATTGATTCTAAATTAACGGATGCATCCTCGAACAATGAATAAAAGACTTTGTCTTTTGGTAAAAAATACTTTAAAAATCCTCCCGCCATAGTTTCTATTTTTAGCAAATGTATAGCCTAGATTTTAACTGTACTACTTTTCTTTATTTGTTAACGTAAAGTTAACTTTAGGACTCGGTTTTGTTTTATCACTTGCGCAGATAGTGAATTACTTGAAAAGAGGCTTCATGCGAATGGTCAATCACTTGATTAAACACACTATTTTCTTTCCATTTTGATTTATCGAAGTTTGGGAAAATTGTGTCTGCGCCGTATGATTTATCAATATAAGTGATATACATCTCGTCAATACGGTCAGAATCTATTGCCATTTTGTAGATTTCTCCTCCACCAATAATGAAAACTGTTTTCTCCTTTTCATCTTTGAAAAACTCCAAACAATCCGTTAATGATGTAAAAACCTTGCACCCAAGCGCTTGAAAATCAGGGTTTCTGGTTAAAACAACATTCAGCCTATTGGGCAAAGGCCTATATCTTTCTGGAATGGAGTCATAATTTTTTCGACCCATTACAACAATTTGATTTTGGGTGGTTTCTTTGAAAAACTTCATGTCATTAGGCAAATGCCACATTAGATCATTGTCCTTTCCAATTCCACGATTAGCATCAATAGCTACGATTAGCGCTGTTTTCATGGGTTAAATGGCTACTGCCGCTTTAATGTGTGGATGTGGATCGTAATTGACTAATTCAAAATCTTCGTATTTGAAATCAAAAAGATCTTTTATTTCCGGATTAATTTTCAGTTGAGGAAGGGTCCTGAAATCTCTCGTTAATTGCAATTTTGCTTGTTCTAAATGATTGGAATACAAATGAGCATCACCTAAAGTATGAACAAAATCACCCGGTTTCAAACCACAAACTTGTGCCATCATCATGGTAAATAAGGCATAGGAAGCAATGTTAAACGGCACTCCTAAGAAAGTGTCTGCGCTTCGTTGATACAACTGGCAACTCAATTTTCCATCTGCTACATAAAACTGAAAGAAGGCATGACAAGGTGGAAGGGCCATTTTATCAATTTCGCCCACATTCCAAGCTGAAACAATTATCCGGCGTGAATCTGGATTGTTTTTTAGTTGATCTAATACTTGAGTGATTTGGTCAATATGTCTTCCATCAGCCGATGGCCAGCTTCTCCATTGAGAGCCATAAACGGGGCCTAAATTCCCGTCTTCATCTGCCCATTCGTCCCAAATAGACACATTATTTTCCTTCAAATACTGAATATTTGTGTTGCCTTTCAAAAACCACAATAGTTCATGAATTATTGAACGTAAATGCAGTTTTTTTGTTGTTAAACAAGGAAATCCTTCATTTAAATCAAAGCGCATTTGATACCCAAAAACTGATATTGTTCCGGTTCCGGTTCTGTCTTCTTTTTTGGTTCCTTTATCTAAAATATGCTGAAGTAAGTCATGGTATTGTTTCATACTTAAAATCTATTCTATAAAACAAAAGTAGAAGAAAATACTACTTGCATTTCATCTTGCAAAGATCTTTTTACAAAAGTTTTCACAGATTAAAATATCTAAAATCTATTAGAAATTAACAATTTCTTATCCAAAGCCTGCTTATTTTTGATGATTAAAATAAATCTTTCCAACTCCATGCACACCAATCAACTTATCCAGGAATCTTCGCCCTACTTATTACAACACGCACACAACCCTGTTAACTGGGTTCCATGGTCCAAAGACGCCTTAGATTTGGCAAAACAGGAGAATAAACTTGTTCTCATAAGTATTGGATATTCTGCTTGTCATTGGTGCCACGTAATGGAACATGAATGTTTTGAAAACGAGGAAGTTGCAGCTTTAATGAATGAACATTTTATCAATATCAAAGTTGACAGAGAAGAACATCCAGACGTGGATCAAGTGTATATGACAGCAGTTCAATTGATGACTCAAAAAGGAGGTTGGCCATTGAATTGTTTTACTCTTCCCGATGGAAGTCCCGTTTATGGAGGTACTTATTTTCCGAAAGAACAATGGATGCATGTATTAAAGTCGTTGGTGCATACAATCCAAAACGATAAAGAAAAAGTATATGACTTTGCTGCTAAACTTAAGGAGGGTGTTCAACAAAGTGAATTGGTGGAAGAACCGAGCGCGATTCAATCTTGGGATCCTGAGAAATTGCATGAGTTGGTCTTGCGTTGGTCTCATTCGTTTGATTCTTCTCACGGTGGACCTACGAGAGCGCCCAAATTCCCCTTACCATCGAATTTGGAGTTTTTATTGACCTATGGAGTTTGGCAAGAGCATAAAAAATCGCTTGGATATGTTGAGCTTACATTAGACAAAATGGCAATGGGGGGAATATACGATCAATTGGGAGGTGGGTTTTCGCGCTACTCAGTAGATATGCTATGGAAAGTCCCTCATTTCGAAAAAATGCTTTATGATAATGGGCAATTACTGGAAGTGTACGCAAAAGCCTATAAGTACTTCGGAAAAGAGTTATATAAAGAAACGTGCTACGGAATTTTGAACTGGTTGCAACGAGAAATGCTTTCTGATAATGTAGCCTTTTACAGCGCTTTGGATGCAGATAGTGAGGGTGAGGAAGGTAAATTTTATTGTTGGGACGAGGAAGAATTAAAGACGTTGCTTGGACAAGATTTTGAATGGGTAAAGGACTATTTCAATATCAATCAACTTGGATTTTGGGAAGAGGAAAAATATATTTTACTCAGAAACGAAGCAGACGAATCCTTTGCCCAAAGAAATGGCTGGGAAGTTTCATTTTTTAAACAAAAACTTCAATCTGTTAAAGATTCACTCTTGCATATTAGGAATCAACGAATTAAACCCGGTATGGATGATAAATGCCTCACTTCTTGGAATGCAATGGTTATTTCTGGTCTCTGCGAAGCCTACGGTGCATTTGATGATGAGTTGCTTGTAATGGTCGCTAGAAAAACGGCTACCTGGATTGAAAATAATCAATTAAAATCGGATGGTACTCTTTGGAGAACACACAAAAATGGTGTCTCAAAAATAGATGGTGTACTAGAAGATTATGCTTTTGTTATTAAGGGTTTTATCGATTTATATCAAGTTACTTTTGAGGAAAAATGGATTGAATTAGCGAAGAATCTCTCAGAAACAGTTGAAACCAATTTTCAGGATAAACCTACTAAAATGTGTTATTATACCTCAGTGACAACGGAATTAATTGCTCGTAAAATGGAATTAAACGACAATGTAATCCCGGCAAGTAATTCTGTTATGGCGCATAATTTCCACAGGCTTTCCTATTTTTACCGGAACGCAGCGTGGCGCGGATATGCCGAACAAATGCTTGCCAATGTGTATGAAGGAATGGAACTGTATGGTTCCGGTTATTCGAACTGGGCTTTACTTCTTTTGCAACTCATTGATTCCATGGAAGAAATAGAGATTGTAGGTCCAAATGCGCATAAAATAAGACAAAAAATGAATAAAAAGTTCAAAACAGGAACTATTTATTCTGGAGGTGTTGCGTTTACGTTACCAATTCTTTCCGAAAAAGAGATTACTGATACAACAATTTTGTACCGATGTAAGGACGGGGTTTGTGATGCACCGGTTGTTTTTGAGTGATCGTTCGTTCAAAAGGACTTTCCTTTCTCGCAAATTGATAAAAGGATCGAATGAACAGCATTTATTTTTTCTTTCCTACAAATCGCGGAAGAATCCATGCTCCAATAAATAAATAGGGAAAATAGGAGATTAATCGCCAGATAACGGCCATTCCTGCAAGCAATAATGCTGAACCGGAAAAGGTGATGAGCAATTCACCAAACGCATACTCAGCAACGCCACTGGCACCAGGTGTTGGGCTCACAAGCATAAACAACCATAAAACAAATTGTTTTCCTAGTATCAATACATGATCGTACAACGACAAGTTCAAAAATGCTTGAAGTATTGAATTGATTACCAAGTAGCGACAAATCCAACTTCCGCAGGTTACCAAATAAATCTTCACCCAATTTAGGATGGATTCTTTGCGCATTTCTAACGAGGTAGTGATAATGTCGGCACCTGTTTGCACAGCAGCCACTTTCCAGCGGTTTAAAAAAGGGAGTGAAAATAATCCACCCAATAATTTTTTGGATAACTGCGGCCAAACAAAAATGGCAAGGAAAAGCAAAATGGCGGCGAAGGCAATGAGTGAATATCCCGTCCAAAAAACAACTTCAATGGCACCCGAACCACTAAAATGAGCAGGAAATAAATCCACATGCTTAATGAATATAAAAGTGATTGGTATCATCATTACGTAGAATAAATTATCCATCATTGTCGATATAATTACAATAGCTGTTGACCTTCCCAACGCGATTTTTTCTTTATTCAAAATGAACATTGCCACCGCAGCACCACCAACAACCCCGGGCGATAAGGCAGAAGCAAACTCCCATAACATGATTACTGAAAAGCTTTTTTTCCAACTTAACTGCTGATTGGTCAAAAATCGAATGCGCCACATGTAAAAAAAATCACGCCCAACCATGCACAAAATCGCGATGAACAACCAAAAAAAGGTTGACGAAGACCAATTAATTTCAGATAAAACATCGGTAATTGATTCAATTTTGTAGTCACCACCATTGGATGCTGCAAAATCATAGGTGTTTGATTGGTCTATTACTTGATTTTTGTTCCCATCAATCCAGCGATGTGTTCCATCCCCTTGTTTTACTTTAATAAATCGAATTTCATGTAATGAACGATACAACATGAATGAGGCCACCAATACCCCCAATGCGATGGCAGTCCATATTTT
>CAMAQX010000005.1 GCA_945860455.1 Lishizhenia tianjinensis | reverse complement strand
ATTTGTTTTCCACTTAAATATGCCTCAGTTGAAAACATTTGAAAAGGACTCAACTCTTTATTACCCATTTCCCAATCTAAGATTCCCTCACGAGCAAGAATATATTCGTTTACTCTGTCAGTTCTCCATTTACAATATTCATTTGCCTGAATCCACGACACTCCAACAACAGGGTAATCTCTGTAAGCAGGATGACGCAAATAGTAATTCACAAAATGTTCCATGGAAGATAATGCACTTCTCCAACACAAGGTATCTGGCAATGCTTTACGATATACTTCTTGATAATTTGAAGTAAATGATTCATTGTAGTTATCTACGTATTTTTTAAATGCACTTTTGTCTCCTTCAAGTCCTTTTATTGAATCTAAATTCTTGAATTCTTGAATTTCTAAATCTTCGGTAGCATCTGGTTCATATCTATATTTATTTAATGGATCAACACTACCATAAACACGACCTAACCAAAATAAATATTCCAAATAATCAAAATTTGAAACTTCAGTTTGGTCTATATAAAAAGAAGGTACGGTAACTTTTCTTGGATTATTATTCCAATCTCTCATGACGTCTTGTTCCGTCATACCCATGGTGAATGTTCCACCTTCTACCAAAGTTAAACCAGGACCTGTTTCTTGATCCATTGCTGGGAATTTTTCAAAACCACTTCCAAATTTCTCCGGACTATTGTGGTGCCATCCTGTAGATTTCGATCTTTCCGGTTGACAAGAAACCAGATAAATAACTCCACAAAGAACGGCGCTGCTTTTTATAAAAAAATAACTCATTGCTTTCGATTTCATACTTTTTGAGTTTGTTAAGAATCTTACTAACGTCTATTATTAAAAAAGGTTACTAAAAAGAAGGACAAGAAATCGTTCTGAACGCTCTTGGTTTTCTTCTACATTTTAAATTATATCCCATTGATACCTCATGCGAACCTCCGGATATTCCATTTCCTAATTTAGAAACTGTTACATCATAGCTGTATCCCAGTTTAAATTTACCTGTATTCACTCCAAATGTTAAAATAAATGCATCGCGATTACGATACCATGCTCCAACATTGAAATTACCGTATTTTATGTACGTACCAATATTTAATTCTTGAAAACCATTTTGATATTGATAAATAATATTCGGCATGATTGAAGTCACATTGGAATACTTGGATTTAGAACCCAAAGCAATTTCAGCACCCACATGACCTGTAAAACGCATCGGCAAACGAGACTGACCTAAAATCATAGATTCATCTGGTCGGTTTAAGTGATTAATTGCCACGCCACCAAAAAAACGTTTTGTAAAAACAACCGCTCCAGCCGATACATCGAAAAAACCACGATTACCACCCCTTGCAACATCACCTGTTTGGTAAATAAAACCACGACGAGGATCAATCATATCGCCAAAAGTTAGCTTATCCCAATCTAAAAATTTCTGGTACCAAGAAGCTTTTGCGCCAAACATCATAGAAGCTTTACGGCTCAATTTAACATGATATGAATAAATCAACCCAATCATTGAGGTTTGAATAGTGCCCTGTCCTTGTTGGTCATGCATAGCCAAAACGCCAATTCCACCACTTACGTTTTTAGCATAAGTATCGTATGCTGCAGCATAGGTCACATAATTCCCCGTTAGCTGTGGCCATTCATTTCTGTAATTCATAGCCAATCGCGGGCATCCATGAGATCCAGCTAGTGCTGGATTTAAGTAAACCGGATTCGAATAGAATTGAGTAAACGTAGGATCCTGAGCAAGTATTTTGCTACTTACGGAACACAACAAAACTGTTGTAAAAAACAGTATATCAGTAACTTTTATTTTCACGTAATAAGGTTTAGACGCGATTAGTTAAAACGTTCTAATTAATATAAGGTTACAAAAATATAATATTTTGTGAAATAAACAACTTTTTTTTCCGTTTTGGAATTTAAAAAACTATTTTTGATATATGAAAATAACCCCTTGTTTCTTTATTAAGATTTTCATTTTATTTATTTTGAGTTTTCTACCTCTAAGTTCATTTTCACAACAAGTAATTGATTTAGTTATCTCTTGGCAAGAACCTAAAATGATTCAGCATGGTCAGGAATTAATAAAAGTTCCTTCTATTGCTAATCAATCGTTGGATGGTTTAAAACCAACTTTTTTCTGGAAAGAAAAGACAAGTAATGGGAAAAAAATTGAACTAATTTCTTATGAATCAGTTGATGCTTTACCAGAAGAAATTCTCTATTTGAATACTTTTATTCCTGAATTGGGGCCTGAACCGGAGATTATTTTTCAAATTACACAAGCAGGGAATGAAAATTATGCTGTTTTAAATTCACTTCCGTTTTTTAAAACTACAAGTGGAATAAAGAAAATTGCCTCATTTAAACTAAATATTCTTGAAACAGAAACTATGGCGATCTCTAAGGATTTTGCTAATTCATCCGTGTTGAAAGAAGGAACTGGTTTTTGGTATAAAATTGCAGTAAACAAAGATGGAATTTACAAAATAGATAAGGCGTTTTTGGATGCATGTGGCATTAATACAAGCAATTTGGACCCTAACCATATCAATATTTTCGGAAATGGTGAAGGCCTCTTGCCTGAAAAAAATTCATCCCCAAGAATAGATGACTTAACGAAAAATTCAATTTACGTTCACGGTGATTCAGATGGTATTTTTAATGAAACTGATTACATCCTATTTTATGGCTGGGGACCGCATAGATGGCAACCGAATAATGCAAATAATTTTACGAGAATTCAACATTTATATTCAGATAATTCTTACTATTTTATAAATATTGATGCAACTAATACTCCCGCGCGAATTGCTAGCAATTCGATAATTTCTGGCCCCGCTTCAAAATTTATTGACACCTATGATTTTCGGGATATTTATGAAAATGAAACAACAAATCTGGTTGGTGGTGGACAACGATGGTATGGAGATCTATTCGACATTGATTTAGAAAAAACGTTTAATTTCTCGATTCCTGACTTGGATACTTTTCCTATTAAAATAACAACTGCTTTAGCAACTAACGGTCAAGGAACGACTCAAAAGTTTACTTTAAATGGAACAACATTGTTTTCATCTAGCATGAATTATTTTGGAGATTATACGCGAACCGAAAGTAACTTTTCGTTCTACACAAGTCAATCCAATATTCCTCTCAAAGTTTCAGTTACACGGAATAATCCATCAATTCTAACATATTTAGATCAGATTACCATAAATACTAGAAGAAAATTAAAGTTTTATGGGACTCAAATGAATTTTAGAAATCTTACTGGAGCTCAGCCAGGAATAGTTAGCGAATACAGCATAAATTCAATGTCGCAAAGTGGATTTATATGGGATTTACTAGACAAGAACAACCCAAAAATAATTCCTGGGAGCTTCTTAAATGGTAAATATATTTTCAATACAGATGACAGTTACCGGGAATTTGTCGCTTCCAATGGAACCTCATTTTATACCCCCGAACGCATCGGTAGTGTAAATTATCAAAACCTACATGGCCTAGATCAAGCAGATTATTTAATTGTGACACATCCTGATTTTCTAACGCAAGCAACGCGTTTAGCAGATTTACATCGTCAAAACGGTACAACTACTCATGTAGTAACAACCAATCAAATTTACAATGAGTTTAGTTCCGGTAGTCCGGATGCCACTGCGATTCGCATGTTTGCAAAAATGTTTTATGATAGAGCCATTGCAAATCCTGGGACTGCACCGAAGCATCTTTTATTATTTGGTGATGGCACGTACGACCCAAAAAACAGAGTTGATAACAATAATAATTATGTTTTAACATATCAAGCTTTAAATAGTGAGAATTACATCTCTTGCTATGTATCAGATGATTATTTCGGACTATTAAATGACAATGAATCATTTACAAGTGCTGATTTGTTAGATATAGGAATAGGAAGATTGCTGATTTCTGATTTGACACAAGCTAAGCAGCAAGTGGATAAAATAGAGCATTACATGAAAAATGGTTCTTCTTTATTTAATAGCAATACTGGGTCTTGTTGTTTAAATACAAATAACAATTTAACATATGGAGATTGGCGTTTGAAGTATGTTCAGATAGCAGATGATGAAGAGGAAGGTTATTTTATAAATTTTGATACTGAACCACAATATAATTCTGTCAAGAATAATCATTTTGAAATGAATTGCGACAAACTTTACATGGACGCTTATCCACAGCAAACTACCGCAGGTGGACAACGATTTCCAGATGTTTACAATGCAATAACTGATAGAGTTCAACGAGGAGCATTGATCGTGAACTATGTTGGTCATGGCGGAGAAGTAGGTTTAGCAGAAGAAAGAGTTGTGACAATTCCGCAAATTAACAGCTGGACAAATATCAATGCGTTACACCTTTTTGTTTCCGCAACCTGCGAATTCACTAAATATGACGATCCAAAAAGAGTATCAGCTGGGGAATGGGTTTCATTGAGTCCTTCAGGCGGTGCAATTGCTTTAATGACTACAACACGTTCGGTATATTTTGGAGTAAATTCAACTACTGGACAGGCATTCTACAACCATGTTTTTGATAGAAACACCGATGGAAGTCCACTCACTTTTGGTGAAATCATGATGAAAACAAAAAATGACGTTGGGCAAAATGAGAACAAACGTAGTTTTACCTTAATTGGAGATCCAGCGTTAAAAATCGCCCTGCCTCAATTGAAAGTTGTAACCGATAGCATTAACGGAAAAAACCCATTTATACAAATAGATACTTTAAATGCCTTGAGCACTGTTCGAATTAAAGGGCATATTGAAGATAATTCAGGGAATTTACTTTCAACGTATAACGGACAACTCATTCCTTCCATTTTTGACAAGGTGAAAACACAAAAAACACTTGGTCAAGATCCTGATTCTCCTGAAATTGAATACAACCAACAGCGCAATGTAGTCTATAAAGGTAAAAACTCAATTACCAATGGGTATTTTGATTTTACATTTGTTGTGCCTAAAGACATTGCATTGAATATGGGAAGAGGAAAAATAAGTTATTATGCCTTCAACGATGCGTCAGATGCTTTTGGTTTTGACACCAACTTCAGAATTGGAGGAATCAATGCAAATGGAATTAATGACATTGAAGGTCCCCAACTCAATCTATATATCAATGATGAAAATTTTATTAGCGGTAGTATAACCGACGAATCACCCGTAATGATTTTAAACGCCTTTGATGAAAATGGAATAAACACAGTAGGCAATGGTATTGGACACGATTTAGTTGCAATACTTGATGGTAATTCTTCTGAACCAATACTTTTAAATGATTATTATTCGTCTGCATTAGATTCTTATCAATCAGGTGAAATTCGTTATCAATTCACTGATCTTGGGCAAGGAAAACATACCTTAGAAGTTAAAGTTTGGGACGTTAACAATAATTCTTCCGTCGTAAAAACTGAATTCATTGTGCAGAATAAAGCAAACACAATGTTGGAACACGTGTACAACTATCCCAATCCTTTCACAACTAGAACCTCTTTTCAATTCGAACATAACCAATCTTGCAGTAATTTAGATGTACAAATTCAGATTTTTACGATTTCTGGAAAACTTGTTAAGTCAATAAATAAAGCAGTAAATACTATAGGGTTCCGAACGGAAGGAATTGAGTGGGATGGTAAGGACGACTTTGGGGATGCGCTCGCAAAAGGAGTTTATGTTTATCGTTTATCAGTAAAAAACAACACGGGTGAACAAGCTGAAAAAATAGAAAAACTAGTTTTGTTGAAATAATTTACAATAAAAGTTTCGGAATTACGTATATTTACCGTCTTAACTGTCTTAAATAAATAGTTTTTGGCGAGCGAAATTTGAACAAATAAAACATGAACAAACTTTTCTTTTTCTTCATTAGTATTGCAACAACATTTGGATGTTTTGCTCAGCCTACAGGTGGAAGCGGAGCCTCTGATAACGATTTGCAATTAAATACAATTACAACAGCTTTGCCATTTTTGGCAATAACCCCAGACTCACGAGCAGGGGGGATGGGAGATGCTGGAACTGCTTTAAGTCCAACATCAACGTCAGTGTATTGGAATACTTCCATAATTTCATTTGCCAAAGAAAAATCTGAAGTTAGTTTATCCTATACTCCATGGTTGAGGCAATTAACGAACGACATTCATCTATCCTATTTAGCATTTTATTATAAAATAAATCGCTTACATTCTGTTGGAGGGGCATTACGTTATTTTAGTTTGGGTGAAATCACGTTTACGGATGCATCAGGAAATGTAATTCGCGATGATAAACCGAGTGAATTTGAATTAACTGGAGCCTATGCATTTCGTTTATCTGACAAATTTAGTATTGGACTAAATGGGAAATTTGCTTATTCCAATTTAACCGGCGGACTTACGGTTGGAGGTGTAAATACGAAAGCCGGAATTGTTGGAGCTACAGATATTTCGTTCACTTATTATAATGAAGATGCTTCAATTGGTAAAACAAAAGGAGCATATACATTTGCAACAACAATCAATAACATTGGAAATAAAGTAGCCTATTCTGAATTATCACAACGAGATTTCATTCCGATGAATTTAAAAATCGGCAATGCCTACAAAGCAAATTTTGACAAATACAACTCCGTTACTTTCGCGTTAGATTTGCAAAAATTATTAGTGCCAACTCCAGCGTATTATGACGTGATTGACGGAACTTATACCATGATATCCGGCCGATCAAATGATGTAGGGGTTGTTTCAGGAATGGTTCAGTCATTTTATGATGCTCCGGGGGCTCCTCTTACGGATGCCGATGGAAAATACATTCAAAATAGTGACGGATCTTACCAAGTTAAAAAAGGCTCAAAACTAGTAGAAGAACTTACCGAAATCAATATTGCTGGAGGATTAGAGTGGTGGTATAACAACGTACTTGCAGTAAGAGGTGGTGTTTTCTTCGAAAACAAAAACAAAGGAAATAGACAGTATATCAATATTGGAGCTAGTTTTAAATATAATATGTTTGGAATTGATTTTTCCTATTTGGCTTCAATTAGTGGTAGACAAAGTCCACTTGCAAATACACTTCGTTTTACATTACGATTGAATTTAGACGGTAAATCCTCTGCCGAGAAACAATCAGAATAACCTATGAAAATCAGAGTAGGCTTTGGTGTTGATGTTCATAGACTCGCGCAAGGGCATGATCTATTCATTGGTGGGGTTAAACTAAATTCAGAACTTGGAGCCGTTGGGCATTCTGACGCAGATGTATTACTTCACGCAATATGCGATGCGCTTCTTGGAGCGGCCAATTTAAGAGACATTGGATTTCATTTCTCAGATACAGATCCTAAATTCAAAGGGATTGACTCAACCATTTTATTGACTGAAGTTTACCAAAAAGTTGTTTCTAAAGGATTTAAAGTTGAAAACTTGGACTGTACAGTGGTTTTAGAAAAACCGAAAGTAAATCCCCACATTCCATTCATGCAAGAAATTATTTCTCGGATATTAGAAATCGATAAGGATGCTGTATCAATTAAAGCTACTACGCATGAACAAGTGGATTCTTTTGGTGAAAGCAAAGCTATTAAAGCGTATGCAGCGTGCCTATTAATGGGCTGAACAGATATTATTCTTGATCCAAAATTTTCAAATTCGCAAATTGCAAGAGTAGATTCTTTATTCCATGATGTGGAAAAAAAATAGTTGCTTTTTGGTTGGAATCTACACCCTCAATTTTTGTTATCTTCCCTTTCCCGAAAAAACTATGCTCAACATTTTGACCAACCATGAATTTTTGTGAAGCCTCTCCTCCTCGTTGCTCTTTTAGTTCATTAATTGATTTTAAATTGCCGGATGCACCCATTGCCTTATTCAATCCACCTGAGAAAGGGCGTTCTTGCCTTGAAAAGCCCATGCCCAATGACCGACCTTGACCTCTTTGAGGCGTATCAAAATGAAGAAACTGTACATCGATTTCATCGATAAAACGACTTGGTTCAGAGGTGATTAATTGCCCCCAAGTAAAGCGAGAGGCAGCATATGATAGGGTACATGAGTCCTTTGCTCGTGTTACCGCCACATAAAACAACCTTCGTTCTTCCTCTAAGTCAGTTCTGGAATGTAAGGCCATTTGAGAAGGAAATAAATTCTCTTCTAATCCTACAACGAAAACATGAGGAAATTCTAATCCTTTACTAGAATGAATAGTCATCATTGTAACATGATTTCTTTCTTCGTTTTTATCTGTATCTGCATCCGTTAGTAGAGCGACATCCATAAGAAAATCAGCAAGCGTTTTCATTTCTTCCTCTTCACTCGTATTTACAAACTCCTGAATACCAGCAAGTAATTCTTCAATATTTTGATAACGTTCTACCTCCTCCGGACCTTTATCTTTTTCACTCAATAATTCTTTAACTATACCAGAAGATTTAGCAATTGTTTCAGCTAATTGAAATGCGTTTACTTGGTTAATTTGAGCCTGAAAACTTTGAATCATGATCATGAATTCATCTAGTTTATCTCGTGTTCCTTTATTGAAATCTGTGGGGTATTCAAAAGGATTGGTCAAAACATCCCAGATACTAACTGCGTATTTATTTGCGGCAATCACTAATTTTTCTTCAGTTGTTTTACCAAGTGCACGTTTCGGATAATTTAAAACTCGTTTCAAGGCTTCTTCATCATGCGGATTCGTGGTAAGTCTAAAATAAGCCAACAAGTCTTTTATTTCCTTACGCTGATAAAACGACAAACCGCCGTAAATTTTATATGGAATATTGAATTTTCTCAATGCCTCCTCAAAAGCACGAGATTGCCGGTTAGTTCTATAAAGAATCGCTAAGTCATTAAATGAAATTGGAGTAGATTGTTTTAGATCAAAAATTTTGCTTGCTATAATTTTTCCTTCTTCGTTGTCCGTTAATGTTCGAATAACAGCAATTTTGTTGCCTTCCGCATTATCCGTCCAAACGGTTTTCTGAATTTGATCTTTATTTTTAGAAATAATTGAATTGGCAGCCTCCACAATATTCTTTGAACTTCGGTAATTTTGTTCGAGTTTAAACAATTTAAAATCGGGGTAATCTACTTTAAAATTGAGAATGTTTTGAATGTTTGCTCCTCGAAAAGAATAGATACTTTGTGCATCATCCCCTACTACGCAAATATTCTCATAAAGGGCGGCCAATTTTTTAACGATTAAGTATTGAGCGTAGTTGGTATCTTGATATTCATCAACAAGAATGAATTTAAATTTTTGCTGGTAATAGTGTAGAACATCTGGAAAATCTCTCAGTAAAACATGAGTTTGAAACAACAAGTCATCAAAATCCATGGCGCCCGCTTTTCGGCATCGATTTTCGTAGCGTGCATAAATATTCTTGATTTCTGATCGCTTTGATTGTTTGTCTTCAAAAAGAATCTCTTCATTTTGAGCATACATTTCAGCCGAAATCAAATTGTTTTTTGCAGAAGAAATTCGACCCAACACAGCGCTAGGCTTGTATGCTTTATCGTCTAAATTCAATTCTTTAATTATGTCTTTTAATAAGTTTTTAGAATCTTGGGTATCGTAGATGGTAAAATTGGAAGGATAACCCAAGCGATCAGCGTTGAAGCGAAGAATGCGCGAGAACACCGAGTGAAAAGTACCCATTGTGCTATTTTTCGCCTCAGATGGACCAATGATTTTCCCTATTCGCTCGGTCATTTCACGAGCAGCCTTATTGGTGAAAGTCAACGCGAGTATATTAAAAGGATCAACACCATTTTCCACTAAATAGGCTATCCGATAAGTCAAAACTCTAGTTTTTCCAGATCCTGCCCCAGCAATCACCATGATTGGACCATCGATTTGTTCAACGGCAGCACGTTGACTCGCATTTAATTCATCTAAATAACTCATGAAAAAAGTATGTTTAACAAAGATACGAAATCAATACCTTGCCGAGTTTAATGTTTGTAAAAATTACTCAAAACTAAAAAAGACCCTATCTTTGTTAAAAATGATCCTTATGAAAGATGCGCTATTCATTTTATTGCTTTTAATTTCGTTGAATTCAAAATCCCAGGCCCTCCAGGGAATGGAAATTGGTTTCGATGGGTTCTTTGGTGCCTCTAATCTTGGATCCAGTTTTGGAATTGGACCTAAACTTGGACTCATGTTGAATGAAAATTTAATCGTCGGTCCGTCGTTTCGAATACAACAAACAACCTCAAATTACTTAGGAATCAATACATCACGAAGGGTATTTGGTGGAGGAGCTTTTATCCACGGAAGAATTGTTGGATCTGGGAAAACTCATGTTTATGGTGGCGCAGAATTTGAACTTTTAAAGAGTCCTTTCAATTATATAACCTATCAACAGTTAACCTCTAAAAAATGGGCTCCTACCCTATTTTTATGTGGTGGCGTTAAATTAGACCTTTCCAAATCAGTCTCCTTGACTGCTGGACTTTATTACGATATAATCAACGCGAACAATAGCCCATTTCGAAGTGCCTACGCAATAAAACTCAAGAATGAACAAGGTCAAATAGTAAAAATACTTCCTATTATCTATCGTTTATCTTTAATTATCTCGTTGTTTGAATCAGAATATACTGCAGAAATGAATGAAGAGTAGCACTTCATTAAAAACTGTTGATTAATAAGAAGAACATGAAAATAGGGATGGTATTGTATCCCACTTTTGGAGGAAGTGGTGTGGTTGGAACCGAATTAGGGAAAGCATTGGCCAAAAAAGGGCATCAAGTGCATTTTATTACGTATTCTCAACCAGTTAGACTAGGAAGTTTTCATGAGAATATTTTCTACCACGAAGTATCTGTTAGCAATTATCCCTTGTTTGATTACCAACCTTACGAAACAGAATTGGCCAGCAAGCTAGTAGATGTTGTAAAACATGAAAAACTGGACCTTTTACACGTTCATTATGCTATCCCACATGCTTCTGCTGCTTTTATGGCACAACAAATCCTTAAGACACAAGGCATTAACATTCCTTTTATCACAACGCTGCATGGAACGGATATCACGTTAGTTGGTAGAGACCCCTCGTTTGAGCCAGTTATTCGATTTTGTATTAATGTATCCAACGCCGTAACAACCGTTTCTGAAAGTTTAAAACAAGATACGATAAAGCATTTCGAGATTGAGCGGCCCATCCATGTTATTTCGAATTTTATTCAAATCGAAAATACGGATTCAGCTGATGCAATTCAGGAACTACGAACAAAATATGCCAAAGAAGGACAAAAAATAGTGTGTCATATTTCAAATTTCAGGCCGGTAAAACGTGTTGAAGATGTTATTTTGATTTTCAGTGAAATCCAAAGAAATCTTGATGCTAAGTTAATTTTAGTTGGTGACGGGCCCGACAGGCAAATGGCGGAAAAGCTAAGTAGAAAATTAGGTTTGATTGACCAGGTTATTTTTTTCGGAAAAGTGAGAGACACGAACCATATTTTAGAATTTTCAGATTTGTTTTTACTCCCTTCAGAAACGGAGAGCTTTGGTTTGGCGGCATTGGAAGCTATGGCGGCAGGTGTCCCAGTGATTTCGTCCAACACAGGTGGAATTCCAGAAGTAAACATCGAAGGTTATTCAGGTTATTTATCAGATGTTGGGGATATTGAATCGATGGCACGGAATGCTTTGGATCTATTATCCGATGCTAAAAAACTAGCTCTTTTCAGAGTTCAAGCAAAAGAACGAGCAGCCCTGTTTTCTTTAGACAAAATTTTGCCGCAATACGAACATTTATACCAAGAAGTAATTAAAAAAAATCATTAGCCTCTTTGCCTTTTTTTCCTTTCTCCAATTTTAATCTTTTTTCGTTTCTTTTTATAGCTAATTTATACTGTTTGGATTGATTTTTCCAATGTCTTTTTTGTGATTTTCGCACCTCCCGTTTTTTTAAGTTATTTTCCTTTTTTTGTGATTTGGAAATAATTTTATTAGCCTGCTTACTTTGCCTTTCAGAAGGAGTCAATTTTGAAGTAACACAAGCTGATACCATCAGAAGTGCAAATAAAAAAAATAACCATGCGTTTCGTTTAAAAAGCATTTTGTAATTTTAAACAATGAAGTTCGTAATTTTTTTAATAGGATCTCTATTGCTGATCAGTACGTCCTGCAATAAAAATGGTGCAAACCCTGTCCCCAACATTCCGTTCGATATCACAATCGATATTAATTTACCAAGTTATTCTAATCTTTCGGGTGTTGGAGGTTGGTCATATGTAAATGGTGGTTCTCGAGGAATTATCGTTTACAGGCGTGCGATAGATGAATTTGTAGCGTTTGATAGACATTCTCCTGCTGATGCCTCAGGAACGTGCTTTTTGCCTCTTTTCCCCGATTCCGAAAATTTCCTGCAATTAAATGACACGTGTAATACGGCGACGTTCTCCTTATATGACGGCTCGCCAATAGCCAATAGTCAATATGGATTGCGGCAATACAGAACCGTATTCAATGGAACGAATCTAGTTAGGATTTACAATTAACCGCTTAAAGAAAACGTTCAGACATGTCAATAACAAAGGGGATAGCCATTTTAGGTTCAACGGGTTCGATTGGTACGCAAGCATTAGATGTAATTTCTAATTACTCAGATTTTTTTCGTTTAGAAGTGTTAACAGCCCATAAAAATGTTGAGTTACTTATCGAACAAGCCATTAAATATCAACCAAATTCAGTTGTAATTGGGGATGATTCGCTTTATGGCAAACTCAAAGAATCCTTGGCAAACGAAGACATTCATGTGTATGCAGGAGAGGATGCAATCTGTCAAGTTGTTGAATCAACTGAAGTTGATACTGTATTAACTGCAATGGTTGGATATGCTGGACTAAAACCGACATTGCGAGCAATTGAAGCAGGAAAAACAATTGCATTGGCGAATAAAGAAACGCTTGTTGTTGCGGGTGAATTGGTAACAAAATTAGCAAAAGAAAAGGGTGTAAACATATACCCTGTGGACTCTGAGCATTCAGCAATCTTTCAGTGTTTAGTCGGTGAGTTTCACAATCCAATAGAAAAGATTTACTTGACAGCGTCTGGAGGTCCTTTTCGAGGATTCTCGGCAGAACAATTAGCGCAAGTCACGAAGGAACAAGCGTTGAAGCATCCTAACTGGTCTATGGGAGCAAAAATAACCATTGATTCTGCGTCTATGATGAATAAAGGATTGGAAGTAATTGAAGCAAAATGGTTGTTTAACCTTAAGCCAGCTCAAATTGACGTGATTGTTCATCCTCAGTCTATTGTACATTCATTAGTTCAATTCCAGGATGGAAGTATGAAGGCTCAGATGGGATTACCAGATATGAAACTACCGATTCAATTTGCTCTCACCTACCCCAATCGATTACAAACTGAGTTTCTAAGATTCAATTTTTTAGACTATCCAAGTCTGACATTTGAAAAGGTTGACAACCAAGTTTTTCAAAATCTTGACCTTGCCTATCGAGCAATGGAACAAGAAGGAGTTGCAGCTTGTTTTTTAAATGCCGCAAATGAAGTGGCCGTTGAAGCATTTTTACAAAATAGAATTGCCTTTATTGATATTTTTAAAATTAATAACGCAGTTCTTGAAAAAGCGCCCAAAATTCTTTCTCCCTCGTATGAAGACTATGTACTTTCAGATACAGAAGCGCGAATTATTGCGACTAAAATTTGTTCTAGCAAAAACAAAGCCTGATACAACTCAAAATAGTACCTTTGCACCCTATGTACAAACAAGTCATTCTGAGTAAAAACAAGGAAGAATCACTCTTAAGAAAGCATCCATGGGTGTTTTCTGGAGCCATTGACCTAATAGATGAGGAAATTTTAGACGGTGACATTGTTACTGTTTTTGACTCCAAAGAAAAATTTCTGGGGACGGGCCATTTTCAAAATGCAACAATAGCTGTTCGGATTCTTTCTTTTGAAGAAACAGAATTGGATCAAAAATTTTTCAATCACATCCTTTCTGAAGCTATTGAACTTAGAAAAACACTTGGTTTATTTTCAAAAGAAAATTCCATTTGTCGAATCGTACACGGAGAAGGTGATGGATTACCCGGATTAATTATCGATTTTTACAATGGCATTGCAGTGATTCAATGTCATAGCATCGGAATGTATCAAATGATTGAATTGATCAGTCAGGCTCTTCAGAATTCTCTTGGTGAATCACTCAAAGCAATCTATTCAAAGTCTAGTGAAACATTACACAACAAGGAAGGAATCGTTGATTCCTATATTTGGAGTACATGTAAAACACCACATAAGGCAAAAGAAAATGGAATTCGGTTTTCAATTGATTGGGTTACTGGGCAAAAAACAGGTTTTTTCATAGACCAACGAGAAAATAGAAAATTGCTAAGTAAGTACGCAACCGGAAAAAAAGTATTGAACACATTTTGCTACAGTGGCGGATTTAGTCTTTTTGCCTTGAAAGCTGGAGCAAGCGAAGTTCATTCACTCGATAGTTCTAAAAAAGCGATCGAGTTAACAGAGCATAACATTCATTTAAATAAACTAACAGAAAATCATGTTTCGATTGTTGCGGATGCCATGGAATACATGAAAACTGTTGATAATTCGTTTGATGTAATTATATTAGATCCCCCAGCATTTGCGAAACACAGAGACAAGAGACATCAAGCAATACAAGGATACAAGCGATTGAATGAAATGGCGATTCGATCGATTAAACCCGGAGGAATTATTTTCACTTTTTCGTGTTCTCAAGTAGTTGATAAAAATTTATTCACCCATACAATCATTGCCGCTGCAATTAATTCGGGACGAAAAATCCGAATTTTAGAACAACTTCATCAGCCGGCTGACCACCCAATAAATGCATTTCATCCGGAAGGAGAGTATTTAAAAGGATTAGTAATTCAAGTTAGTTAATGTTAGATATTCGATATCGCACGATTCTCAGTGTGGCACTACCATTAATGATTTCTACCTTCATTCAATCTATTGTATTGATTACTGACGCATCATTTATTAGCCGCTACAATACCCATGCTTTCGATGCTGTTGGTAACGGTGGACTTTTATACATAACCATGTATATGGCGCTTGTAGGAATGAGCGATGGAGCTCAAATACTCATAGCCCGCAGGGTCGGTCAAAGTAAATCTAAATCGATTAGTAAAATCTTTGGTACAACTCTGTTAATTCTTACATTTATCGCAATCGTTTTGTTTATGATTCTTTACTATTTCATGCCGGATTGGGTCATGTCTTATTCAAAAAATAGCGAAATTGCTACGTTTCAAGGGCAATATATTCAAATTCGAAGTTTTGCATTATTTAGTGCTATTTTAACCTTAAGTATTCAATCTTTTTTCATGGCGATAGGCAAAACCTGGGTTGTTTTAATTGCCGCTTTAATTACAGCACTTAGCAATATTTTACTTGATTACTTGCTGATTTTTGGAAATTTTTCTTTTCCGGAGATGGGAATAGAAGGTGCGGCATGGGCTTCCACGATAGCAGATGCATTGGGCATGCTCTTCTTACTTCTTTTTACCTTGTTTACACGATATAAAAATGAATATCAACTCTTTCATTCGTTAGGAATAAGTAAAAACTCTTTCAGAGAAATGCTAAAAATCGGAACGCCCTTAATGCTTCAAGGATTAACTGCATTGGCAACATGGACCGTTTTTTTTACTTGGCTTGAGCAGATGGGATCCTTCGAATTAACTGTTTCTCAAAACATTCGTGCCTTGTATATGTTTGCTTTTGTTCCGATTTGGGGATTCGCTGGCACAACCAAAACCTATGTTTCGCAATACATGGGTCGCAAAGAATTCCATTTGATTCCAGTAATTCAAAAACGCATTCAAATTATCACTGTGCTATTGCTATTAATTTCATTTCATGGATCGATATTGTATCCCGAAGCACTTATACGTTTCGTTAATCCGAATGAACTCTATGTTGCTAAAAGTGCTGAAATTCTTCGCTTTGTGTCTGTTTCAATCTTTATATATGGCTTTGTAAGTGTTTATTTTCAAACTATAAATGGAAGTGGCAATACATTAATATCAATGAGTATAGAAATAGGTTCAGTTTTGATTTACATTTTTTCAGCGTTTTTATTTATTAAAGTCTTCAAATGGGATATTTATTGGATTTGGTCAGTTGAATATGTTTATTTTGGCGTCATTGGATTATTATCATACCTCTATTTAAAATTCTTTAATTGGCAAAAAAAGCGAGTATAAACTAAATTAGCTTAATACTATGATTCCAGCATTGCGCATTGTTTTTATGGGAACTCCCGAGTTTGCTGTTTCGATTTTGGAAAAACTATTTCATTCCCCCCATCAGATTGTGGGAGTTGTAACCGCAACCGATAAACCTGCCGGTAGAGGTCAGAAACTAAAATCGAGTGCTGTAAAAGATTTTGCCATTGAAAATCAACTCAATTTATTGCAGCCTGAAAGCCTGAAAGATCCTATTTTTATTGAACAATTGAAGGATCTTAACGCCGATTTATTTGTAGTTGTAGCCTTTAGAATGTTGCCTGAAATTGTTTGGTCCATGCCTCCAAAAGGCACAATCAATCTTCATGCTTCATTATTACCACAATATCGTGGTGCAGCACCTATTAATTGGGCAATTATAAACGGAGAAACCAAAACGGGTGTAACTACATTTTTTATCAATAAAGACATTGATACTGGAAAAATAATTGACAGCCGGGAAACTGAAATATTTGAGGACATGACTGTTGGCGAATTATATTCACAATTAATGGAAATTGGATCTGAATTGACACTTGAAACAGTTCATGCTATTGCGAAAAATGAAATTGAACCTAAAAATCAAGAAGCATTAATACTATCTGAACTAAAACATGCCCCCAAACTATTTAGACCGATTTGCGAAGTTTTTTGGAATAACACAGCGACCAATAATCATAATTTGATACGAGGCCTTTCACCCTATCCGGGAGCTTGGACAAAACTGCACAATACGCAAAAGGATGAATGTGTTCAATTTAAACTTTTGGAAAGTAGAAAATCGGGGATTAAGGTTAAAAATTCCAAAAACCTACTTCTTCACGAAAACGGCATACTGATACCATGTTCTGATGAGTATTTGATTATAAGCAAGTTACAGCCAGAAGGTAAACGTTCCATGCATTACAAAGAATTCCTTGCTGGTCATAATTTAGCCGATTGGTTGATCGAAAGTGGGGTAAAATAGTTACATTTGATACTTAAAAATTCAGTTACATGTTAGGAGACTTATTAAAACGTCTATTAGGGGATAAAAACACAAAAGACAGAAGAGAATATCAACCATTCATTGACAAAGCAAATCAAGCATACGAAAAGATAAAATCAATTTCAGATGACAGTTTGCGCGAACAAACGAATGAATTAAAAAAATACATCAGCGAACAAATTTCATCCTTGGAGGATGAATTATTGGTTTTAAAAGACAAAGCTGATGGTACAAATTTATCAATTCAAGATAAAGAAGAAATCTTTGAGGAAATTGATAAAGTGATCGTGAAAATCGATGAGAAAATCGAAGAAGCACTTTTAGAGATACTACCTCAAGCCTTTGCTTTGATAAAAGAGACTTCTTTTCGTTGGACCACCAACGGAAAATTAGAAGTTACAGCTATGGATTTTGATAAGGACTTGGCATCTAAAAAGGATGGTATTACCTTGTCTGGTGATAAAGCAATTTGGCATAATGAGTGGACCGCAGCGGGAGCAAAAGTAAAATGGGAAATGATCCATTATGACGTGCAGTTGATGGGTGGAGCCGTATTGCACAAAGGAAATATTGCAGAAATGCAAACTGGGGAAGGGAAAACATTGGTTGCTACTTTACCTGTATACTTAAATGCCCTTGCTGGAAAAGGTGTTCATGTTGTGACAGTGAATGATTATCTAGCTAAACGTGACTCCGAATGGATGGGGCCCTTGTATCAATTTCATGGTCTATCCGTAGATTGTATTGATAAACATCAACCGAATTCACCAGACAGAAGAAGGGCATATCAAGCAGATATAACATTTGGAACCAATAATGAGTTTGGGTTTGATTATTTACGAGATAATATGGCTGGCAGCACAGAAGATTTAGTGCAACGCAAGCATCATTTTGCCATTGTAGATGAGGTCGATTCAGTTTTAATAGATGATGCTCGAACACCATTGATTATCTCTGGGCCAACGCCAAGAGGAGAAGAACATGAATATTATGAACTAAAACCACGCATCGAACGCGTTGTGAATGCTCAAAAACAATTTGTTCAGCAATGTTTAACCGAAGCCAGAAAATTACTAACGGTTATCACAGGCGAATCAACAAATACCTCAATTGATTCAAAAAAAGCCTTGGAAGAAGGTGGAATTGCTTTATTACGTGCTCACCGTGGACTTCCGAAAAACAAGGCTTTAATAAAATTCCTTTCTGAACCCGGAATTCGTGTTCATTTGCAGAAAACTGAAAACTTCTACATGCAAGAGCAAGGGAAACACATGAAAAAAATTGACAATGAGTTGTTTTTTGTCATTGATGAAAAAAATAATACAATCGAATTAACTTCGCAAGGGATTGATTTGATTTCAGGGTCAGATGACCGAGACTTTTACATTTTACCCGATATTGGATCTGAAATCGCACGTTTACAAAAGGAAAATCATGACAAGGAACAATACCTTGAGAAAAAGGATTCCTTGGTCCGTGATTATTCTATCAAATCCGAACGCATTCACTCTATCAATCAATTACTTAAAGCGTATACTTTATTTGAAAAAGAAGTAGAATATGTAATTCTAGATAGTAAAGTGAAGATTGTAGATGAACAAACAGGTCGTATTTTAGATGGTAGAAGATACTCTGACGGCTTACATCAAGCGATTGAAGCAAAAGAAAATGTGACTGTTGAGGCAGCTACTCAAACTTATGCTACAGTTACGCTTCAGAATTATTTTCGAATGTACCATAAATTGGCGGGGATGACTGGTACTGCTGAAACTGAAGCGAAAGAATTTTGGGATATCTATAAATTAGATGTCATCGTTATCCCACCCCATAGAGTTGTTGTAAGAAAAGATCAAAATGATTTTGTATTGCGCACCGCTCGTGAAAAATACTCCTCAATTATTGATGAAATTGAAAAGTTAGTTGCTGCTGGGAGACCTGTTTTGGTTGGTACAACCACCGTTGAAATTTCGGAACTTTTGAGTCGAATGCTCAAAATGAAAAAAATTGAACATCAAGTTTTAAACGCCAAATACCACCAAAAAGAAGCGGAAATTGTAGCGAATGCTGGTTTTGCTGGAACAGTAACAATTGCAACAAATATGGCAGGCCGTGGAACTGATATCAAATTAGGACCAGGTGTAAAAGAAGCGGGGGGATTAGCCATTATTGGTACCGAGAGGCATGATTCAAGAAGGGTAGACAGACAGTTGCGTGGACGATCTGGTCGACAAGGAGATCCAGGTTCTACACAATTTTTTGTTTCACTAGAGGATGATTTAATGCGGAAATTTGGTTCAGAACGAATTGCCAAATTAATGGATAGAATGGGACTGAAAGAGGGTGAGGTAATTACCCACAGCATGGTTACCAAATCCATCGAGCGTGCACAGAAAAAAGTGGAGGAAAACAACTTCGGAATGCGGAAACGTTTACTAGAGTATGATGATGTAATGAATGCGCAGCGTAAAGCGATTTACAAGAAACGTAGAAATGCATTATTTGGTGACCGATTAGATATTGATGTAGACAATATGTTTTTTGAATTGTGTGAATCAACGGTCGTTAAACTAAAAAATTCCTCCTTCATAGAATTTGAATTAGAACTCTTGCGAGTAATTGGTATCGAATCCCCAATTGAAGAAAGTGCTTTTCATTCAACCGATGAAAATTTATTGACAGATCTTGTCTATCAATCCATGCGCGAACAATATAAACGTAAATGCGATAAAATTTCTTTCAAAGCATTTCCGCAAATTAAGCATGTACATGAAACAATGTCTAACAAATACAAGAATATTGTTTTTCCATTAACCGAGGGCAGAAGGGAAATGCAGCTAATTGTTAATTTAGAAGATGCATATAAAACTGAAGGAAGAGAAATTTCAAAATCTTTAGAAAGAAATGTTATTCTGTCAACAATTGACAATGAATGGAAAGAACATTTGCGTGAAATGGACGATTTGCGATCAGCTGTTCACAATGCAAGTTACGAACAGAAAGATCCTTTATTGGTATACAAGCTAGAATCATTTGGATTATTCAAAAATATGATCAACCGATTGAATACTGAATCTGTCGAACTATTAATGAAATTAGATATTCCAGTAGAGCAAGAATTACAAAGTACTAATAAAGAAGAACGTCAAAATAATTACGCGAAAGCAAGTTCAACCTCCAATACAAGCAGCACAACCCCTCCTCAATTTAGTGGCGCAGAAGCTTACAAAAAAGCAATTGAATCAAGTTTTCCACCAATAGAAAAGAAGGAACCGATAATTGCAGAACCAAAAGCAGGGCGAAACGATCCTTGTCCATGTAAAAGTGGAAAGAAATATAAACAATGTCACGGTAAATAAGTTATGCATCAATTTCCATCAATTTCAATAATTGGAACAGGAAATGTTGCTGAACTATTGGGACAACGATTATTGAAAGCGGGGTGTATTTTATCCTCTGTTATTGGTAGAAATCAACATCGGCTTGTTCAACTAAGTAGTGATTGGAAGTGTAACATTGAATCAATTGATGCGATTAGTGGCGATATTGTTTTAGTAGCCGTTTCCGATGATGTTACGATCGAAATAATCGAACAGATTGAGCAAAATAAAATTGTATTCTATACAGCAGGAACTATTGAAATAAACTTGATTAAGCACCCACTGGTTGGAGTGTTTTATCCATTGCAAACAGTTACTAAAAATAGAATTCCAAAAATAGATTCCTTCCCAATATTGATAGAATCGGAGCAACCTGAGGTAATGAAAAAACTGAACTTAATAGCACAACTCATTAGCAATAAAGTCTCTGTATGTGATTCAATAGAAAGAAAGAAAATTCATTGCATCGCTGTTTTCATTAACAACTTTAGTAATCACGTTATTCATATAGGGCAATCAATAGCTACAAAAGAGAAAATTGACTTTAGTTTATTTACTAGTTTATTAAAAGAAACGTTCGAAAAACTGAATGAAATGAATGCTAAAGAGGCACAAACTGGTCCAGCTAGACGTAATGATTTAGAAACCATATCAAATCATTTGAATTTGCTCGCTGAATCAGAAAAAAGTATCTATTTAACATTAACCAATAGTATTTTAACCACTTATAGCCATGATCAGTTATAAAGAAAAGCTCAACCACATCACAACATTTATTTTTGATGTTGATGGCGTTTTTACAGATGGAACCGTTCAATTATTTAATGATGAAGTAATCAGAACATTTCATTCAAGAGACAGTTATGTAATTCAATATGCATCGAAACTAGGGTATTCATTTTTCGTAATTACTGGTGGACATTCAATTGATGTTCAAAATAGGTTATTAGGACTGGGGGTGAAGGAAGTTCATATGCGATCGTCCCGGAAACTAGAAGTCTATAACGAAATCAAGCATCGACACAACTTAACAGATAGAGAAATCGCTTATATGGGGGATGACATTCCCGATATTCCTGTATTAAAACAAGTTGGCGTATCGTGTTGCCCTCAAGATGCTGCTTCAGATATCAAACAACTCGTGGATTACCAATCACCTATAAGTGGAGGGAAGGGTTGTGTGAGAGATATTGTTGAGCAAACGCTGCGTGTCCAAGGAAATTGGATGAAGCCAGAAGCATTTGAATGGTAAACTATTTTTTCTTAAAAATCTTACAAGAAACGGCCAAGTGATCACTAAGGACTTTTTCTTGAATCTTAAATTGTGTAGAATTCAAATCCTCAGAATGGAAAATATAATCAATTCTACCCGCTGGAATTCTCCCAACATACGTAGGGCCAATACCGCTCCCGCAATTTCGAAAAGCATCGGTTAGTGTAGAATTAAATTGTTGGTATGTGTAAGAAAGAGGGGTGTCATTAAAATCACCACATACAATGGTTGGATAGGGTGAATTCTGCACGTGTTTCATTACTGTTAATGCCTGCTCAGCACGTTTAGGGTATGCTATTTTGAGTTTTTCAATGATTAATCTTATGGTAGATTTTGACGCAATATTATTCAATGGATCTTTTTTGGTATAATAATCACCTTGTAATTTAATAGACTGAAGATGTACATTATAAATCCGAAAAGTGTCTTGTTGTTTAACAATATCTACATAAACACAATAATTGAAATCTTTCTCACTTTGTGTGTCAAAAATCACGTCACCTTTGGCAATAATGGAGAATTTAGAAAACAAATAAATACCAAAATTTTGACGTGAATAATTTTTGTGGGCGCTTCTTTCATGATAATCCAAAAACTTCATAAATCGCATGATTGTATCTCGCGTTTTAAAATCTGTTGGGCGATCTTTTTGATAAAATTCCTGAAAACAAATTACATCCGGATTTTCATTCTTAATGTAATCAAATATCTCATTACGCGTCTTTATCGCATTTTTAAGTTTGGGGTTATAAACGTCAAATAATCGAACATTATAAGACATTATATGAAGCGAATTCCCTGAAGGTGGAGAATCATCCGAAAAAATGGCTAACATTCTAAAATGTAGATTTCCTCCCAGTACTAAAAAACCTAAAATCACAAAGGCCCACTTGGATTTAAGGATTGTCCATAGAATTAGAAGAATAATCGAAATCGCCAAAAAAATAGGATATGCTAAACCAAAGAAAGGAATAAAAAACTGAGTTTTAGGATGAATAAAAGGAGCTAAATAGGAAAAACTAAGTGCAAGTAAAGCTAGCACCGTGAAAAATTTCACCCAAAATTTAATATTCCATAAGAAACTTAGAAAACTAACCATTTTTACTTTGATTGAATAAAAAATCCTTCTCTTGTCTTGTTAATGATTCATAGCCCGACTTTGAAATTTTATCTAGAATTGCATCAATCTTCATTTGCTTTTTTTTGGCTTCTAAATTATACTCCTCATCTGTTTTCATTCGACTATTTGAACGATTCGTGCTCTGTTTCTTGGTGGACCTATTGGCAAAGCCTTTAACTATTTTATCTATAAAATTTTGAACTTTAGTTATTATATTCTTAGAACTATGAATATTTCGAATAGAAAGAGCACCGAATAAAGCACCTCCAATATGAGCGAAATGAGCAACCCCATCATTTAAACCCAAAGAAATTAGATCTGAAACTAGAAAGAAACCCGCCAAAAATATTAATCGAATTGGAAAAATTCCAAAGAGAGAGACCGTTAAATTTGGTCGATAGAACGCTAATCCCATAAAAATAGCCATCACAGAACCAGATGCACCCACAATAACTACATTAGAATCCTGTAAAGCGGGAAAAATAGCATGCGCAATAATTTCAAGTACCCCACCTGCAACGCCACCAAGCAAATATGTAAACCATAGCCTTTTAGAATCGAACAATTGTTCAAACATCCTTCCAGAAAAGTAAAGAAAAAGCATGTTCAATAACAAATGCCACAAGCTGAAATGCGAAAAAATACTGGTCACAATTCCCCAAGGCATCCATACGAATTCAGAGAGCTGAGTGTTTAAAGTAAAGACGGAACTTAAAAATTTTGATAATAAACTATCTTGTGCCAAGAGTAAACGACTACTAACTTCAATTATCTGAATGAATAAAAAAACAACTACGTTAATTAATATTAGTCGAATAGTCATGCCACCATAACGGTAGACATTCTTTAAAGAATCGATAAGATTTTCATTGGATTGCATATTACCAAAAATTTGAACGATCTTGTCTTCTCCAAATCAACACTAAGATGACACCAACCACCGCGCCTCCAATATGAGCTAAATGAGCAACAGGATCATTTGATTGATTTTCAAATGCTAAATACACTTCTAATAAAAAATACGCTCCAACTAAGTACTTTGCTTTCACTGGAATTGCAAAATAAAGCATAAACTCAGTGTTTGGAAAAAGGATAGCGAATGCTGACATGACACCAAAAATTGCTCCTGAAGCACCAACCATTGGGGTTATTGAGAGGGTGACATATTCTTTGATCGATTCAAAATTTACGGTTGGGTTGTTCATTAAGAAGCTATTTAAATTAGCATTGAGATCATCCAAATTCTCACTTGAAGCGATCACAGCATCTAAGTCATCGATTTTCAATGTACCAGAAAGATTGGAAGAGATTTCCATCATTTGATACACCCCAATTCCATTATAGAGTGCAAACGCACCCATTGCAGAAGATATATAAAAAATGAAAAAACGTTTTGTACCCCATAATCGTTCTAAAAACCCACCCAACATGACAAAAAGCCACATATTGAAAAAGATGTGAAAGAAATCGCCGTGCATAAAAAAGTGAGTTACTATCTGAAAAGGCTCAAAAAGAGCAGATGTAACGTAATGAGCACCTAAAACGCCTCTTAAATTAATCCCTTGAAGTGCTAATAATTCGGTAACAACATAAAACATGATATTCAATAATAGAATATTTTTTGTTACTTGGGGAATTGAATTTAAAAAAGAGAACATTATAATTTAGATTTTAATTCTTCTAAGGTTAAAGTATTCAAAATTCTTTTACCAGTTGGTGAATATTGGTGATCTTGGCACTGAAATAAACGCTCGATAAGGTAAGAAGGTTCAATTTTATTTTTCAAAGCCGCCAGGGAAACTGATTTAGCAATTGAAAGTACAACAAAATGAGCTATTTCACCTTTATCTACTTGTTTGTATCCGATTGTTTCATTGATCGAATCAACACAAGCATGTATAGAATCATCTTGCACACACGAAGGAACTCCATTGAGAATCAATTGATTGGAATGCACTTCATATTGAAAACCGAAACGTTCCAGTAAAGACCGATTTGATTCCCATACGATTTTTTCATTTTTCGAAAGTTCAAGATCATACGGAAAAAGTAATTGTTGGGAATGTATGGGTGAATTTACAAATCGCTCCATTAACTCATCATAGGTAATTCTTTCTTGTGCTCGTTTCCGATCAATCAGCATAAAACCAGACTTACTGGGAGTTAATACTAATCTATCTTTCACTAAAAACTCCTTTACCGTTTCAACGGATGTTGGCTCAATTAAGTGATTTTGATTTATTTCTTGATCTTCTTCTATCTTGTAAAAGTTTTGCCAATCATCCGCGGATGGATTCGTTTGTCCAAAACCTTGTGCACGAATGGCAGGACTTAGTCCGGAGGAACCCGATTTGTTCGTGGAGCTGGTCGAGGGTTGAAAAGGATTAAAATCTGGATTTACCCGAATAATCGGTTCAATAGCCGGCTGATTCCTAAACGACATAGGTACATCAAAAGCAGTTTCTTGCTCAAAATCAAGCGTTGGGGAAACATTGTATTTGCCCAAAGCTTGTCGAATACTACTTAAAAGAATAGAATAAATAAACTTATCTTCCTCAAATTTTATTTCTGTTTTGGTCGGGTGAATATTCACATCCAATTTTGCCGGATTTACCTCAAAGAAAATAAAATATCCTGGAAAAAACTTAGGTTGAATCAACCCATCAAATGCTCGATTGACAGCATGATTAAAATAATGATCTTTAAAAAATCGATTATTTACAAAAAAATATTGTTCTCCTCGGGTTTTTCTAGCAAATTCAGGCTTAAGTACATATCCATGAATTGAAACGATATCTGTTTTTTCCTCAATAGGCACAAGTCTATCATTCGTTGTTTTACCGAGGACATCAACGATTCTCTTTCGCAGATTCGCTATCGGGAGATTACAAACTTCTTGATTATTGTGATGTAATGTAAACGAACACGTAGGATGAGCTAAGGCAACGCGCTCAAATTCTTCTTCTATATGCCGAAATTCCATCGCGTCTGATTTCAAAAAATTGCGTCTAGCAGGAATATTAAAAAATAAATTTTTCACTTCAAAAGAAGTTCCTATGGCTACAACACAATCCGTTTGGGTCACAATTTTTGAACCTTCGATATGAATTTCAGTACCCGTTTCTTGATCAACTTGTTTTGTTTTTAATACAACTTGTGCAATAGAAGCAATAGAAGACAAAGCCTCTCCACGAAAACCTTTTGTGGTTAATGAAAACAAATCATTCACTGATTCAATTTTACTGGTGGCATGCCGTTCGAAGCAAGTAATTGCATCCTCGGAAGACATTCCCTCGCCATTATCAATAACTTGAATTAGTGTTTTTCCTGCGTCTTTAATAATTACTTGAATCTTTGTTGCCCCAGCATCTACAGCATTTTCAACTAATTCTTTAACCACAGAACAAGGTCGTTGAATCACTTCACCAGCAGCAATCTGATTCGCAATGTGATCAGGAAGTATTTTAATCCGATTTGACATCAACTATACAACTGATTTTATGACTTGGTCTACGTCATCCAATCCATTAAAAACAAAGTAACCCAGAACTAAAATTAAAACAATGAGAATTACGATGCGCAAATTTGCAGATTGCTTTTGTTTCGAAACGTATTTACTTCTATTCCAAGATTGATGAATTGCATCTCTTAACAATTCTTTTCGCTGACTATCAGAAGATTTTTCGTTTTCTAAAAAAGATTTTTTTTTCATTTCAAGACGTTCTTTGCGTTCATCGTAATAACGAGGAGCGTAATTGAATCGCTTATTTCTTCCAGATTTTGAGATAAAACTAAATGCCATAAGTTAACTATAGTAACAAATATACAGAAATAAAATACTATCACATCGAAAATCAACCTATTTTAAGCGAAGTAAAACATTAATTGTACGTGTCTTTTTTGCAGGATGTTATCTTTTCTTGAATAACCATTTAAATTTCCACCAGGGCGTTTTTTTGTCTTCTTGGTAGTATCCGTAACCATAACCGTAACCATATCTATACCCGTAACCGTAGCCGTATCCTTTTGATCCATATGTTCCATTCAACAACAAGGCCATATTTGGTAAGCGATCCTCCTTTTTGAGTTCACTAGGAATATTAAGCATTCGTTTTGGAAGTTCATGCGCTCGTACTACATATAGAACTGTATCAGCGTATTTTGAAATTAGCAAAGTGTCAGTGACAATTCCTACCGGAGCAGTATCAACGACAATATATTCATATAAATCTCCAACCTCTTGAAACAATTGCACAACACGCTCAGACATCAATAATTCGGAAGGATTTGGAGGAATATCACCTGAAGCGAGTATATCTAATTGCTCATGAATTTCTGTGGTATATATCAATTCAGCAAGTGTCATACGGCTATCAACAATAAAATTTGTAACCCCTTTTGAACGATCTTTCCCCAGGTAATCTTCCAATTTTGGTGCGCGTAAATCCATTCCAATGAGTAAGACTTTTTTACCTGAAAGAGCAAGTGAAATAGAGAAATTTACGGCTGTAAATGATTTCCCTTCTCGAGCAACGGTGGAGGTAATGAAAATAAATTTTCCGCGACCTTCAACCTGACCTAGCATAAAGTCAACATTTGTTCGCAAAGAACGAAAGGCTTCAGAGATGGCTGTTTTACTCCCTTTGGTAACCACAATTTGTTTGTTTTTATCCCCTAATGGAATATTTCCAATAAAAGGGAGTTTTAATTTCTCAATATCCGATTTTGAATAGACTTTGTCATAAAATAAATCTTTCAGATAAACATAAAGCACCCCTAAAACGATGCTAAATGCTAATACTCCAAGGTAAATAAATGAACGTTTCGGTGAAATAATACTCCCATTACTATAAGCAGAATCAACAAGCTTAGCATTTCCAATTCCAACAGCGAGTGCAATTTGTGTTTCTTCCCGTTTTTGAAGAAGGTATAAATAGAGCGATTCTTTAATTTGTTGTTGGCGCTCGATGGACCTAAATTCCTTTTCAAATTTGGGCATTTTAGATAGACCAACTTCGAGTCTTTGCTCTTCAGAATCCAGTTCAATTAATGCTCTTTTTTTTGAATTAATGAGGTTTTTAACACTCTTTTCTATATTTTCTTTGAGTTCTGAAATTCTATTTGTGAGATTAACCACTTTTGGCGCTTTTGTAGTAGTGGTTTTCAATTCCTCCAGCCTTTCTAAAACTAAGTTGTTATGGGTTTCAATCGTGCGATCAATTGTATTATCAGCTAAACCCAAATTTACCGGCACTAAATCTTCTGCTTTTGCATTATTAACTAAATGATCTAACATCATTTTACTTAATTGAACTTGTGTTTCGGCATTAACAATGGATTGTCTTAAATCTGTTCCGGCATTTACATCTGCTTTCGTTTCAAATTCAATATCAACTAATTTATTTTTTTCTTTGAATTTCTTTGCCTCCTCCTCAACATCACCTAATTCATTGGAAATATATTTCACTCGATCATTAATAAAATCACATGTGTTTTTTGAAACCAAATTTTTGTCTTCTATTGCATCTTCATTATACTTGCGGACGAGCGTGTTGAGAATATTGATTGCTTTTTCTTTAGATTGATTTTGTAAAAAAAGCTTTAGAATAGCGGATGCATTGCCGCTTTGTTCAATTTTTAATTTTGAAAGACATTTATTTACGCATGCCTCAACTGGAAGAACAACAATTTCAATTTTTCTATTTATCGCAACTTCAGAAAAACGATGATTTTTAGAGAATTTATAAGAAATAAATTTATCGATTTTTATTTTTTGATTAAATGAACCTTTGTTCAAGATTTTCCCGTCTTTATTTTCTAATTGAAAGGAATTTCCAGTTAAAATATGGACAAAAAAGGAATTTCCATGTTGTCGAATCAACGAATCTTCACCTTCAATTTCCAATAAAATAGGTGACTCTTGATAAATTTCTCTTCGTGTAAAACCCGTTAGGTTTCCAATTGCGTAATATTCGATTTGCAGTCCTAAGGAGATAACTACTTTTCGCATCAAATCACGAGATGTTAAAATTGCTTTTTCATTCTCAATGGAATTTCCGTCTTTAAGAATAGACAAATCATCAAATGCAGAAGTTTCAGAAACACCTGACCCTCCTTTTTGATTATCTTTAATTTTTATAGAGGCAAATGCCTCATACATAGGCACTTTATACCTCAGATAAATATTCGCAGATCCTAATCCAAGAATTATTAAAACAACAAAAAGTTTCCAGAAAGACAAATACTTGTAAAAAATTTCACGAAAATTAGATTTAGTCAGATTTTCAATTGAATTTGAATTACCAAAATCTAGATTGTTTTCCATAATTAATAACGCAAAAATAAGGTGATTGCACTAAGTAATAATGATAAACTTGAGAGAATTGGCATATAAATTTGACTGTAACTCGAGGTGTTAATTTTTGCCTTATTTGGTGAAACGTAAATCAAATCATTTTGTTTTAAAAAATAAACTGGTGAATGAAAAATGTCTTTTGACGTTAAATCAACTGTAAACTCCATTCTTTTTTTACCAACTTCTCTAATCACAATAATATCCTTTCGCTTTCCTGTAATATTCAAATCACCCGCAACACCAAGCGCCTCAAAAATAGTGATTTTTTCATTGGGAACGTTAAAAGTTCCGGGGTTACCCACTTCACCGAGTACGGTAATTTTAAAATTGATAATTTGAATTTGAATAATTGGCTCCTTGATATATTCGCTTAATTTGGATTCTATTTCAGATTCAAGTTCACTTCGTGTTTTCCCAGCTACTTTCATTTTACCAATGAATGGCAATTCTAATATCCCATCAACATCTACCAAGTATCCACCACGAGCGGCTACTCCAGATGAGTATGAAATCGCAGATTTACTATTATCAATAGGAGGAGTGAATAATTTACTCGCATCATCGTTTGCAGATACAAGTTTAATATCCAGCAAATCATTTGATTCAATTTTAGGGATATAATCCACGTGATAAACGGAAGTTGAATCTTTTAATTGGCCACGCAAATAAAGAATGTCTTTCGTTTTACGACTGCAAGAAACTGCTAAAACAAAATTGACAACAAATAAAATAAGAAAAAATCTAGTAAAATTTTTCATACAATTAGGATGAACGTAATCCTTTAAAAATAATATTATAAAGCGCAATAACCAAATACTTTGTATCGGTAAAATAAGGGTTTTTTGCTTTCTCTGCCAAATATATCATTTCTGCTTTCAATACGGCTTCTTTTGATGTACCAATATTTAATGCCACGTAAGGAGGAATACATCCTGGTTTTTGTTTCAATCGCAAGTGTTGATTTTCGGGTGGTAAGCTATTAAAATAAGCTTTACTTACAGGGCGAACACCAACTAATTTCATTTCTCCTTTTAAAATATTGATCAATTGAGGGAGCTCGTCAATCCAAAACTTCCGAAGTGATCTACCCCACCCGGCTAACCTAAAATCATTTTTAATTTTTCCATTTTGATTAAACCCATGTTTTCCGATCATATAACTATGCAAGTATTCAGCATAGGTGTGCATAGTTCTAAGTTTATATACTTGAATTTCCTTTCCGTTTTTACCAATTCGAGGAAGTTTAATAAAGAATCCATTTTGAATCGGTTGAATCAACGGATTTTCTTTTCTCGAAACAACAAAAATGTGGAAATTATTTTCCGAATGAATAAATTTTTCAATTTCAAAGCCATTGTAACAGAACCTACCCAAGATTTCAGCATTTGAAAACAATCTTTTTTTAGAAATCACTCTAATTTTATTGAGAAAAGCTATTTTTGGAAGGACTCTATTTACAATAAAAAAATACCAACTAGCTGGTTTTCGGAGGATTGGTATTCGCAATATTTTTTTATCTCTTCTCCAATTCTCGAGTGTATAAACTACGCCAATTACTTTTTTAATAGTGCGTTCTTGTAAAGTTTTATTTAATTGCTTTAGGTAGTCATTAATATTTGTTTGTTGATCCAATAATTTTAGATCTATGAATAGATCAGTAGCATTATTCAGTGTAAAAGCATCTAATAATTGGTCAATTTCTATCCCTTTAGCATCATTTGACTTTTTAGTAGCACTTACTAATTCATGAATCAAACTTTGTATATAAACATCCTCCTCACAAGATGTGCTTTGAGTTGAGAAATAATCTTGTGAATAGCTTGGGTTTTTCAATGCTTTCGGTTAACATTAGCTAAATTACAATCTTTCTAGTTGGTAGCCAAGAATGAAAAGAAATCTTATTGATCTTAGTCATCGTAAAACCCTAATTAATTACTTCGCTAGTCTTTTCAACATTATATAATCATAGGTGTTTTCACGTAACTTTATAAATATAAAATGAAAACTTTTGAAAACAAGTATTTTAATTGTATTTTTATTCCAAAATTCTACTACATGTTT